>NZ_LECT01000023.1 GCF_001027925.1 Rhodopirellula islandica
GGGGCGGAAGCCCCGAGAGACCGATGCCGGAAAACAAACGGTCGCCCCGGATGGGGCCGTCGTGGGAGTTGGGGGCGTCCCTCGCTCACGCGCCGGGTTGTGATTGGTGGTTGCTGCAGAAACCCGTCAAAACCCAGCACCAAAAAACTGCACGACCTCGAAGTTGGGAGGGGGCGGAAAGCGAACGTTCAGCGAGATTTCCGGGGGAGGGCCATACTCGCCGCTCCCCATGCTCGGCCCTGACCCTCGCGTACGCCTGAACGGCGTCGCTCGACCTAGTATATCGCTCTCCCCTAACTTCGTTTCGGGAGAGGTGCGACAGGTGGAAGTCCGTCGAACGGGGAGTTTCCCACAATCGCTATCGCTTGTTTTGCGGAAGCGGTTTCGCCATGACAACAAAGACAATCACGATCAATGCCGCGGCCAGGCAAGAGAGCCCCGTCACCAATCCAGGTGATAGTCCGAGTTGCAGCGATTGGATTCCGAACGCGGCCAACCCCGCGATTCCGACCGCCGTGAGCGCCTCGCCCGCGATGACTCCCGACGAAAACAAGACTCCGCGATGCAGCACTGTGTCGTGCTCTTGGACCGGCTTGTCTTTGGAGTAGAAGTGGGCGATCAAGCCGCCGATCAAAATCGGCGTCGCCAATCCGAAGGGCAAATACATGCCGACCGCGATGGGCATCAAGTGAGCTCGGAATTTTGCTCCACTGCGTTTCAAGGCTTCATCAATCAAAAGGATTGCGACTCCCAATCCGGCACCGATTCCGATCAGCTTCCACGGCAGTTCTCCTTCGCCAGCAAAGCCTTTGGCGAGACTTGCGAACAAGCCAGCTTGAGGTGCCGAGAGTTCCTTGCTTCCGATTCCGCCCCCGTGTTCGTGAAGCAAGGTCAACACGGGTGCCATGACGAATGCCGCCACGGTCACCCCGGCGATCTGCATCATCTGTTGTCGAAAAGGAGAGGCACCCACCAGTGAACCTGTTTTGAGGTCATTGCACACATCGCCGCTGGTGCAGGCGACACAACATACGATCGCCGCAATGCCAAGTGTCGCGACCATGCCATCCATGCCCGTGTAATTGGCTAAGTACAACAGTCCACCCGCGACGAGCACCGCCGTGATGGTCATTCCCGAAACAGGGCTGTTGGAATTGCCAACCAAACCAACGATGAAATTGGCAACCGCCGTGAAGAAGAACCCCATGACGAGCATCACAATCGTGGACAGCACCGTGATCGCCACGTTGTTGGTGAACCAATAATTCATCATTGCCAGCAACCCGACACATAGCATCCCCAGCGTCAAAATCGCCCAGGATGGAATGTCGCGTTCCGTGTCCGCTTGCGTCAGATCTCGTTCAGCAGTCATGCCGTTCCACAGGTGTGCAATGGCCGCCACCAATCCGTGCCGCACTGCGATCAGCGCACTGAAACCACCGACGACCATGGCCCCCACGCCCACATAACGCACCTGACCACTCCAGATGCCGTACGCTTGATCGACTGCTCCGTCGACGCCGTCGCCAATCAACCCACCGCCCAACAGCGGAATGCCGATCAGCCAAGCCATCGCGCCACCGATGAAAATCAAAATGGCGACGTTCAGTCGAACGATGAATCCAACGGCGATCAGCATGGGGGAAAGGTCGCCGCCGAAATAGAAGATTCTGGACCCCGCGATGCCTGCCGTTTCCAGACTGCCGTGAATGAGTCCCAGAAAACCTCCGAAGACCTTTACCAATCCACCCAGCACGCCACCGATGAGCAGCCTTTTTCCAGCCTCGTCTTCTTCGCCAGCTTCTCCAGCCCGGAGCACCGCGGCACAGGCCACCCCCTCGGGATACTTCAATTCCTCGTTGTCGACCACGAATACTTTCCGCATCGGAATCATAAACAGGATTCCCAACAGACCACCGGTGAAGGCCACCAGCGTCACGGTCCAGTAGTCAAATTCCGTCCAGTACCCAATCAGAATCATGGCCGGCATCGTAAAAATGATCCCAGCCGCCAATGACTCGCCAGCCGAAGCACAGGTTTGGACCTGGTTCGCTTCCAGGGTCGTCGAGTTCTTGAAGAACAATCGAAACAAGAGCATCGCCATGACTGCGGCGGGGATCGATGCCGAAACTGTCATCCCCGCTTTCAGACCCACATAAACATTGGCGGCGCCCATCACAACGGACAGGATCAAGCCCAACACCACGACGCGAACAGTGATCTCGGCCGTTGATTTCGATGGCGAGTCGGCGAACTTCTCAGAAAGATTGTCGGGCATACGTCAGCTCGAAGGCAGATGGATGGGAATGAAGCGGCAAGGCAGGACAGCGCGGTGGGAGGAGTTCCCGAATCGACGCCGAGGGTTTCCCACAAGCGATCCAAAGAACGGTCACGCGAGTATGACCGATGTCCTTCAAGGACAGCATCAATGGGGGCCAACGGAAAGGGGTTGGGTCGCCAGCACTTCACGAAGGTGAAGGAAACATCCAAGAGGAGGTTTCTGGGCAGGTTGTCGAAGAGAGATGGCTCGTGCCCGATCTGACGTTTTTAGTCAATAACCGGGCGACCATTCCGACAACGCGGATCGGCAAGCCGGCTTTTGAAACCGGATGCCGTTCATTGCAATTTGCATTTCATCCTGTCTTCAACACCGGACGTTGTTCACGTCCGCGAAAGAACAGGGTTCTGAGCCGAAAGCTCAGTTGTCGAGGACTTGAACGTTCTCTGCACAGGGGCCTTTTTCGCCGCGTGCTTCGTTGAACGTAACTTGTTGTCCTTCGCGGAGATCATCAAAGTTTCCGCCTTCAACACTCGACGAGTGAAAAAACAGGTCCTTCGAGCTTCCAACGTCAATAAATCCGAAGCCTTTGTCGGTGAGCCGTTTAATCGTACCTTCAGCCATTGTTCATTCAATTCAAAAGAGTTCTTGGCAGCCGATGCCGGAGACGAAGTTGTCTTAGCTTGTCCACTGCCGCCCGCAATGTATCAGAAGTTGCCTTGCTGTCGTGCATAAACTGGGCATGGTTTCGTCAATTCATTGGAATTTCTCACAAAGCGTTGCCGAGAAGGCACTCTAGCGAGGATGAATGAACTGCTCGTTTTGCAGTGAGACCAACGTCTGGGGCCTAATCTGGCTGCTCGCAGTCACGAAGCGGACGCATCGACAGACGTGCAAGAAAAAACGTTGACTTCTGGCGAAAGAACACATGGCATCGAACCTGACGGCCTGGTTCTGGTGCCATCCAGCCAATGCCGGAGATTCAAACGGGGCTGCGAGCGTCCTGCCGTTCATTTCGGTGGACTGAATCGCAGGAAGACGACTTCATGGCTGGCTCGCACGATTCCCAGCAGAGTGCCGCGTTGATCGTGATCCCAGGCAATTCCCTGCCCAGCGATCGGCGCTGAAACGGTGGAGACATGCTGGAGCTCATCGCTGTCGGCAGGCACTTCGAGGACATACAGTTCCGCGAGGTCATGTCCTGTCACATACAACTGACCGTTTGGACCAAACGCACCACCAGAATTGCTGTTGGGTAAAAACCGCTGAATCACCGATTCAGGGAACGTCCACTCGCCGGTCTCATTCCAATCGTCATCGTAACGAACGAGTTTTGTGTTCCGAACCTCCGCTTCACCATAGAACGCAAACCCGATCCACCACGCTCCTTGATGGCGATCAATCCAGTTGATGGCTCCCTCTGCTTCGGAGAATGGTTTCGATTCCAAGTGCTCTAAGTTGCTGGCCTGAAAAATTTCAATGGTGTTCTTGAGCGGCTTCGCGGGCCAATTGGAGTTCGCACAATGCAAACGCCCCTCAATGACGACTCCACTGTTGAGATGTTGGATGCCCGAGTTGGGAGGTGCTTTCCAAACCGCGAGTCGCTTGGCGGTTTGCTTGTCATATTGGGCGATCGTTCGATTCGAGATCGCGAAAAAAGAGGATGCATCCACCGCAACGGCTTGGTGTGCCTCCGGTGCCCCAACACGCCGCAGGGTTTGAACCGCGTCGTCCGACGCAGCGAGGTCGACAAACGTGATGCTGGATGGGTTGCCGACCGGCGTGTAGTGCCCGGTGAATTCAAGCAAACCTGATTCACGGTCGACGTGAAACGCGGTGACATTGTCTGCCCGTTGATTGCAAACGTACAGAAAGCGTCCACTCGGATCGAAGTTGAAGCTGCGTGGATAATTCCCGCGAGTCCATTCGTTGCCCACCTGACGCAGAGTGCCGTCAGCTTCAATCGCAAAGATGCCCACGCTGTCGTGCAATCGATTGCCGGCGTAAACGAACCTGCCGTCCTGGGAAACCAAGATCTCCGAACAGAAGTTGCTGCCGGCAAAGCCATCCGGGAGAGACGAAACGGTTTGACGCGAATTCAACTGCCCCGTCTCCGAATCGTACTCAAACAACACGACGGTCGAGCCTTCCTCTTGGATCGAATACAGCCAACGTCCATTGGGATGGAAATTAAAGTGTCGCGGCCCATCTCCCGGAGGCAGTGAGACGCTGGCCGGTTCACAGGGCGTCAGTTTTCCAGAGGAAGTGTCGAACTTCCAACTGAAAATCTTGTCCTGCCCCAAGTTCACATGCAACACAAAACGCCCCGAAGGATCGGACTGGATCATGTGCGCGTGAGAACCGTCGTGGCCACTGATTGCAAAGCTGCCCGGCGGCGCGTGAGTCGCCTTCGTCGGGCCAATTTCCCCAGTGTCCTGTTGAATATCCGTGGCGTTGCCCAGACGTCCGTCCGGCAGAATCGGAAGCACGGCAATTGAACCGCTGAAGTAGTTGGCAACCAACAGAAACTTCCCCGAAGGATGAATGCTGACATACGTGGGGCCGTCCCCTTCGGACGAGACGGTGTTCAGCAACCTCAGTTGCCCGTCGACCGGATCGATTGCGAAGGCACTGACCGAGCCTTGTTGCGACTCGCCAAATCGATCCGTCTCGTTGCTTGAGTACAGACGGTCTCGAGCATCATTGATCACCAAGCAATCGGGGCTCGATCCAAGATCGAACGTGCCGGCCGCTTCCAACGCACCGCTTGCTCGATCGACCTCAAAGAGATGGATCCCACGTCCATTGCCCTCTGGCAAATCAACTTGGGTCGGCGGAACATCGCCCAACGGAGAACTGAAGGTGCCCACGTATGCCATCAACGGGCGAGTCTCACGCGGTTCGGCCGGCGGGCTTTGTGCCTGCAGCGTTCCGCTGAGGAAAACGGCCACCCCCAAACACGCAGGGACCAGTCGGAACTTCAGTTGGCGGAATCGTTCCGCTGCTTCGATCAGGTGAATCATGGAGTTTCAGCAGAGTGAGGCGGCTATTTCAGGAAGCGTGTCAGGTTGGGCACCGCAGTTTGCAGTTCGGTGATGACAAGATCAGCCATGACGGCGCCACCCTGTTCGTTGAAATGGGTCAGGTCGCCTGCTTTGAAGTTGAACTCCATGCTGGCAACAGGACCGATTCGGTCATGCAGTTCTATGCTCCGCCGATGCAGATCAATGAACGGCACCTTCAGTTCCGCGGCAACTTGTTGGGTCGCGTCCGCCCACGGGGTCAGGGTCGTACGAATCTTGCCGTCCTGGTCGAACCGGCGTCTCGTCACTGAACTGACCAGGATGGGTTGAGCCCCCGCCGATTTCACTTCGGCAGCGTAACGCTTCAGATTCTCGCTGTAGGTCGTCTCGGGATCGGTTTCTCGCTCCGGACCTTTGCCGGGCTGATCGTTGTGCCCGAACTGAATCAGCACGTAGTCGGGCTTGGCCTCCAAAACAGCCGGCATTCGCTTGCCATTGCGCCAGCTCTTCGAACTGGCCCCGCCTTTCGCGAAGTTCAGAACCTGGACGTTGTCCGTGAACCGTTTACGAAAAGGCACACCCCACCCCGAGTAATCTTCGACGGTCGAGTCGCCAATCAAGGCGATCGTGACCGATTCGCTGGAGGACACTTGTTCGTCTTGCGCACAGGCAACATTGGCGAGTAGCAACGCGAGAACGGCGAAGCAGCCTGGCATCGCAAATCGGCTTGGCATTTTGGATTGCAATCCGCTAGGGACAGTTGAGATGACGGGGTTCCCTTTCAGTCAGTGGCGTGTGGGAATGAAAATCGAGATGGGCGCAAGCAGGCGGCGAGCCGGTCTGCTCGCGCCCTCTTCATCGATTCCGTGCCGGGATTCACTCTCGCTCGATCAGCTTCTGCATCTTGGCTGTGATTGGCATGACTTCAAAGTCTTTGAAGAACATTTCACAGTCCGTGCCGCCGTGCATTTGCAATCCGAGCTTGCCAGTCTTTTCACACTCTTCATCGATGATGTCCGACGTGCAAAATCCGTTGAGCGTTTGGACCAGTCGGTCTCCGTAGGCTGCCGTGCAGGTGGTGTTCCACTGGCCGTCCTTGTTGCGAACCTTCTCGATGAATTCATCGTTGTTGACGATCCATCCACGCCCGGGGATGTTCTTTCCATCGATGATGCCAGCGGTATGCCAGAGTGCCGAGTCCTTGCCGTTGTTCGCGATTTCGTTTTGGAATCCACGCAACACCCACGGGGCGCTGGTTTCCTCAGCACGGAAGTACAACGCACTGTTGCCGCCTTGCATCCGATACGTGACGCGAGCGATGAAGTTGTCGTAATTGTCATTGGAAATGACCAGACCGTCTTTTCCCTGGTTTTTGGAGTGCACACCGTGCAGAACGCCCTCTTCCGTGAACGACCATTCTTCCGGGAGCACAAACTTGGCGTCTTCGAGTTGATAGCCGTCGTCGCCTTTAACGAAGAAGGATTTCCACTTGCTTTCGCCCAAATCCTGGATGCGAATGTTCTTCCAAGCCACGGAACCGGATTTGCCAGCGTGAATCTGCAGGCCCAAAAAACCCTTCATGGAAAAACTGTCGAATAGATCAACGACCAAATTGCCGTTCAACCAAGTCTTGATGGACGGGCCGACGCATTGGATTTCCAAGTCATTCCATTCCCCTTCGCGGCAACTGGCCTGGGCCGCGTCAAGTCGTTCCTGCGGGGTGTAGGCATCCAACCAAATGATGCCGTGTTTGTGCCCGCGACGGCCTTCGTCGTAGATCCGGCCGGTCATGTCGCCGCCCGGTCGCATCTCGGATTGATAGCCAAAGACTCGTTCACGATCGCCTTCCTGCCGAGCAGCCGAACGAAACTGAACGCCCGAGTTGCCCGCTTCCAGGAACTTGTACTGCAGCTTCAAAACAAAGTCACCAAATTCCTGCTCCGAACACATGAACGTGTTGCCTGGGGTGTTGGGCACGCACTCGCCAACGATCGCTCCGTCTTCGACGTGGTATTTCGCGGAACCGCCGCGTTTCACCCAGCCACTCAGGTCTTTGCCGTTGAACAGGGAAACAAAACCCTCCTCAACGTCTGCCGCTGAGGCTGTCAGGGCGATCGATGTCCAAAGTCCAGCCAGGATGGCGACGGCAACGTGCTTTCTCATGGTTGTCATTCTTGAGTTTCTCTTGTTTGTCGGAAGGTGATTCGACGTGGCGGGACCGCAAAAGTCGCGGCGGCAGGCATTCTACACAAGGATCGCTTCGCAAACTGCCATCCACGGAAACCTGTTTCAAAGTTGCCACCAGTCGGTGCAAGCGAGCAGAAGTCATCGGGTGAAACGCCAGCCCCCGACTGCAAAAGCGCAACTTCAAAACTCACGCGTCGGGTCTCCATGATCACGCAAGTCCACAACTTCGCGTCGATCCCCAACTCAACACGTCATCACGCCTCGCAAATCCCCCAGCTTCTGTGCGTTAGCGATTTCGCATGTGGGACGTGCTGGATGGTTGGTGCAAGCGAGCGAAAAGCGACTCTTCTTCATCGAATGTTCGCCTGAGACGCTCCCTCAATTTCACATTGCTTTGCCACACTCCCGCCGCAAGAGACAAGGAAGTTGTTTTTTGTTCACGGTGTGTCCCGAACGGGAACGTGCGAATGAAATTGATCATGCCTTGTTTCTCGCGAATCCAAATCGGACCGCTTGGTTTGGAATGACTCTTTCTTTCGCAGTTCTGAAAAATGGCTCGGCGGATGCCTGCCAAAATACCCTCCCAAGATGGAAATGAGACGATGAAACAGCCAACACGAATGGCGTTTACCCTGGTTGAGTTGCTGGTGGTGATCGCCATCATCGGCGTTCTGGTCGGATTGCTGCTGCCTGCCGTGCAATCGGCACGCGAAGCCGCCCGACGCATGCAGTGCCAAAACAACCTGAAACAAATCGGGTTGGCTTTGCACAACTACGAATCCACCTTCAAAATGCTGCCCCCAGCCGGCCTCACCTATGTGGATGATTCAGGCTACGGCGGCACGAAGGACGACGACGGCTACGGATTCCTTTGCTTCCTGCTTCCATACATCGAGCAGAGTGCGTTGTACGAGCAAGTCGATCCCTCGGGATACTGGGAAATGGACGACGGAATCACTGGACGTCCACTGGAAAGCCTGATTCGAGAAATCGACGGCGGATCGCCAACAGAACGAATTCAACGTCGTTGGGCAGCAGCCACGACACCGGTCGGCACCTACCTTTGCCCTTCCTCCGCGATGCCAAAGAACGCACCTCTGAAGTGGAGCATCTACGGATCAGGAGACTTTGGCGTCGGTGCACTCGACGTGAATTCCATGTTCAATGCCAATCAGACGACCGGATTGGCGACGACCAGCTACAAAGGATGTGCGGGCAATCACTTGGGAGACAACGGCATGTTTGTCAAACGTGCCGAAGGCGAACCGCGTCTGTTCCGGGACGTGATCGATGGACTGTCGAATACCATCGCAGTGGGCGAGTCGACCTATGTGCGAGCGTCCGGTATCAGCAAGCCAGCCGTGGTTGGCGAAAGCCCCAGTTCGCTGGAGGACTGGCCGGTTTGGATTGGGATGCCGCGAACGGATGAATCAACACGCTTCACCGCTCGCACCTCTTCTCCAATCAATGCATTCGCCTCAGTCGGGAAGATGTACAACGCGATCGACGACGATTGTGCCTTCAGCTTTCACCAGGGCGGTGCCCAGTTCAACTTCGCGGATGGTTCGGTGCGTTTCATCACGGAGAGCATCTCGATGGAAACCTACCAAGCTCTGGCTGGCATGAACGACGGTGCAATCGTCGGAGAGTTCTAAGCAGATACGCAGGTGTCATCGGGTATGTGAGCCGTTGGCGTTAGCCACGGTTTTCACTCGCAACCGGGGCTAACGCCCAAACGGCTCACATGGTTGTGCCCGATCATTCCAGCCGACCTGCTTAGAGCTCTGATGCGGCTCCTTTCCGCTTCATGAAATCTCGGTAGCTCTCTCCCCGACACGCGTGCGGGGAGGGAGTTCCATCATTGGTCGTCGAACGACCAATCCACACGAATTTTTCGACCGAACTTTTTATCCAACCGTCCAGATATTCCAATGAACCTTTCCGACTATTCAAAAATGAATTCACCAAGAACGTTGTTTGTCGTTCTCTGCTTTGCGACTGCACTCGTGACCGGTTGCAGTGACGATGAATTCGCTGTTGCTCCCGTGAATGGAGTCGTGAAATGCAATGGCGAGATTGTGGGTGGAGGTGTTGTCTACTTCCAACCCAAACAAGTCGGAGACTCAGCTGTTGTCGGCAAGATTGGGCTCGGGGTGATTGACTCGCAAGGTCAATTCACGGTCTCAACGTATGGCACGGGTGACGGTGCAGTCGTTGGAACCCACATCGTCAAAGTTGGCAAGGGCAGCGGTCCAGGTTGTGACTGTGCCATGAACGCTGACCGGATGGTCATGGAGGTGGAAGTCACCAGTGGTCCCGAAAACACAATTGAGATTGAACTGCCAAAGAAGACCCGACAAGACGCTCGAGCGGAACAACTCGAAGCGGATGAAGACGACGACGATGATGACGAATAGTCATTGAAATGATGTCGCCTTTGGAACCCCCGCATTCATCGCTTGAGGTGAATGGCAGTGACTTTCGGCTGGCATCAACCGGTATTCCGCATGGGCTGCGTTCCGTTGTGAAAGCAGCGGGCGTGCCCATCGAAGTCTTTCTCAGAAATATCAACTGATCCCTCATGACACAAGAAACAGGTTCGGCATTCAACCGAATCAGCAACCGTCTGTTGCAAACTGTCCCCATCGACTTCCTGGTCGTTTTTCGCATCGCTTTTGGCGTTGTGATGTGCTGGTGGGCAATCAGCGGCGTTCGCAACGGCATCCCTTACAACAACTACACGCTGCCTGCCTACCACTTCACCTACTACGGTTTTGATTGGGTGAAACCGATCGACCTCAGCGTTGCGATCGGCGGGGTGGCTGTCGACGGGATGTCGCTTCTGTACATCGCGTTTGCGGGACTCGCAATCTGCATTGCCATGGGACTGTGGTATCGCTTGGTCTCAACCCTTTTCGCTGTGGGGATGTTGTACTGGTTCTTGATCGACAAAGCGTACTACCTGAACCACTACTACCTCTGCACTCTTCTTAGTTGGATGATGCCGTTCTTTCCGGCGGGAAGAGCGTTCTCCGTCGATGCGTGGCGAAATCCAAGTCAACGCCGTGACACCGCACCGGCGTGGTGCCTGTGGTTGTTGCGTTTTCAAATCGGAGTCCCCTACTTTTTCGGCGGGATCGCGAAGCTCAATGCGGATTGGTTGCGAGGTCAACCAATGCGAACCACGCTTTCTTACATGACCGATCACCCGTGGATTTCCAGGTTCCCGTTTGATCAAGAGGTTCTGGTGCAGCTTGTCTGTTGGGGCGGCCTTCTGTTTGACCTCGCGATTGTTCCGCTCTTGCTGTTCCGCAAGACACGGTTGTTTGGATTCTTTTTGACCTGTGCGTTTCACATCTGCAATCACAACTTGTGGAACATTGGCATTTTCCCTTGGTTGATGATCGCGGCGACGACGGTTTACTTCGATCCGGGTTGGCCCCGGCAGTTCCTCCATCGTTTCGGATGGGGCAATCGTCCGGAGGTTGCCGAGACACCTTCCGCGGCACGTTTCTCTCTTCCGCAGCGTTTGGTTGTCTCATGTGTGCTGCTTTGGATTGGCGTGCAAACGATCGTTCCGTTGCGAGTGTTCGTGCTTCCCGGTAACCCAAGCTGGTCCGAGTATTCGCACCACTTCTCCTGGCACATGCTGCTTCGCGCGAAAGTGAGTGGCGTTCGCGTGTACGCGACGGATCCAGAGTCTGGTCGGTCGGGAGTCATTGACTTGCGTCCCTATTTGACCCAACGACAACTCGCGGTGGTTGGACGCGACCCGCGAATGATTCACCAGCTGTGCTTGTTCATCGCGGATGACTTGGCAACGAAAGGGCATCCCAACGTCGAGCTTCGCGCCCTGGCCTTGGTTTCTCTCAATGGACGAAAGCCACAGCCGATCATCGATCCGGCTGTTGATTTGACAAAGCAGCCTCGTGACTTGCGCTATCCAGATTGGATCGTTGACCTTCACGAACCCTATCGCCATTTGGCCTGGAAGGTCCCGCTGGAGCAGTGGGAAAGCCAACTGAGTTTGGATCTGCCACCCCAGATGATGGCATTGAGAATCCCACAACGACCTGTTCCGGAGGCAGGGGCAAGTTCCACTGATCGTTCGGCTGCGATTGCAGTCTCTCAGCGTGCTGATTCCGTCGCTGGA
Source organism: Rhodopirellula islandica (assembly GCF_001027925.1). Classification (NCBI taxonomy): domain Bacteria; kingdom Pseudomonadati; phylum Planctomycetota; class Planctomycetia; order Pirellulales; family Pirellulaceae; genus Rhodopirellula; species Rhodopirellula islandica. Next base: position 11,642 of record NZ_LECT01000023.1, read on the forward strand.
AATTGAAATTCGTTCTTTGACCCCCCCCCCTTTTGCTCTCGAGCAAACGAATGATCGCCCCACCTCCCATTCCCCGTGACGTTTTCGAAGGAAAAAGAATGACCTATTGGAAGAAATGCGGCATCGCGTTCCTTGCTTTCACCTTGAACGCTGCTTGCACCCTGGTTGGTCCGTCCACCTGGGCACACGATGACGAGGATCACACTCATGAGACTCCTGTGAAGGTGCCTGCTGGGATCACGTACGCTCCCACGGCCGTTCCTGACCGGATTGTTCTGACGTGGGCGGAAGATCCCACGACGACGCAGTCGGTTACTTGGCGAACCGACACATCTGTTGAAACGGCGATCGTGGAATTCGCAACAGCCGAAGACGGTCCGCTGTTTGTGAATCACACGCAAGAAAAGGCTGCGAAGTCCGAAACTCTGGAAACGGACTTGGGCCTCGCGAAATATCACAGTGTCACGCTGAGTGGTTTGGTCCCCAACACGAAGTACGTGTACCGCGTTGGCGATGGTGTCAACTGGAGCGAATGGGCTCACTTCATCACCGCCAGTGACCAAGCCGATCCGTTCAGCTTCGTCTATGTCGGCGACGCACAAAACGATCTGAAAGCGCACTGGTCACGACTGGTTCGTCAGGCCTACTCGGATGCACCGCGTGCTGCTTTTCTTTTGCATGCAGGTGACTTGGTCAACCGAGCTGACAGCGACGCTGAATGGGGCGAATGGTTCTACGCTCAGGGGTTCATCCCCCGCAGCACACCGTGTGTGGCTGTTCCTGGCAACCACGAGCAGTCCAAGATCGCCAATGAAGAAACAGGCGAGGTGACTCGACGTCTGACCAACCACTGGGAGCGAGTGTTTGAGTTCCCGAGCAACGGTCCGGAAAGCTCTCGCGAATCCGTGTACTGGATGGACTACCAAGGGGTGCGTTTCATCGGCCTGGATTCCAACAATGATGTCGAAAGCCAAGCGGTCTGGTTGGAGAAGGTGTTGCAAGACAACCCGCAGAACTGGACCGTAATCACGTTCCATCACCCAATCTATTCCTCCAAACGAGGCCGTGACAACAGTGAACTGCGGGACCTATGGCAGCCACTCTTTGACAAGTACAAAGTTGACTTGGTTCTCAATGGCCACGACCACACCTACGCTCGAACGGGTTTGATGGCTCACGGCAGCGAGAAGAACGTGCCGTCCGGCATTCGTGCTCAAAGCGAGATTGCAGGAACCGTGTATGTGGTTTCCGTCAGCGGTCCGAAAATGTATGAACTCGGACGCGAACCTTACATGCAGCGAGTCGCGGAAGACACGCAGCTCTATCAAATCATCACCGTGGATGGCGATGAGCTTCGCTACGTTGCTCGCACCGCCGTTGGTCGTCCTTACGATGGTTTCACGTTGACGAAACGCGGAGGCAAGCCAAACCAGTTGGTCGAAAACGTTCCTGACACACCCGAACGAGTGCGTCCAGAAGCCGATGTTGCGGAAGCGGAACCAGTCAAACGCAACGCGGATCAAGTCCCGGTCGTTACCTCGAGTCTTCGCTTGACCAACCCAGAAGCGAAGGATCAGGACGACTTGTGTGTTTGGAGAGACAAGCAATCTCCGGAACGCAGCGTGATCATCGCCTCGGACAAATCGGCCAACCGTTTGTTTGTCTACGACTTGGACGGCAAACTGACTCAGTCGATCGAAGTTTCGAAACCAGGAAACGTCGATTTGCGCTACGACGTCCCTTTCCAAGGCGAGCAAATTGACTTGGTGGCCGTCAATCAACGCGAAGACGGTTTTAAACTTCGTCTCTTCCGCGTCGACCATGAAACGCGAGAGTTGGTGGCAATCGACCAAGGCGGGATCGCAACGGGACCCAACTACGGTGGTTGCCTCTACCGTTCAGCGGTCGATGATGGTCTGTACTTTTTCACAACGTCCAAAGAAGACGGTTGTGAACAGATCGAACTCAGCGAAACCGTGAACGGGTTTTACACTGGGAAAAAGGTCCGTCACCTGGATGTCGGAATGTCGGAAGGCGCCGTCGCCGATGACCAACTCGGCTTGGTTTACGTCGCAACCGAAACCGAAGGCGTCTGGCGATTTGAGGCGGAACCCACGGGACAGCCTGAGGGCACGTTGATTTTGCAGATCGGCGACAACGGAATTCAAGGTGATTTGGAAGGCGTGGCATTGAGCTACGACGACAATCAAATCCGGTACCTGACCGTCTCGGATCAAGGCTCCAACACCTTCCACGTTCTTCCGATGGTTGGCGGCAGCAGCACGTATCGTTTCTCGATTGAGAATGCTGAAGAAACCGATGGGATCGAGGTGGTCACCGATTCATTTGGCCCCAAATTCCCCAAGGGATTCTTTGCCTGTCACTCGAACCATGACGAGAGTTGCCCGATTCTGATCACCCCATTGCCAAGCATTTTGAACGCCTTGGGGACCAACTGAGCGAGTTGGCTAATTCAGACTGAAAACAACGCGTGGACGCCGACAAGGTCATTCCGCGTTTGTTGGATCAATGGACGGGGAATGCGTCTCAGAGAACCATTGCACGAAGCCCTCCGTCGGCCGTTCCAGCGAGAGGGAATTGAGACTCATGCTTAGACCGCTTCGATACGGTGAACCAGGGCTTGCGTCCAGGATTGTTCAGGAGGCAGCTTCTTGCATGTCCGCTTCCACCACGTTTTCGGCAAAGCTTTGGTAGGCTTCACCGATTTGCTGTGCCATTGGATCGGGCCAAGCGTGGAAGCGTCCTTCGGAAAGGGCATCAAAAATGGCGGTCGCGACCAGCGTTGGCGAAGCGGCGTTCTCGAAGCCAGCTCCGTGGCTCATCTCCGTTTCGATTGGCCCTGGATGGACACTGACCACCTGTGTTCCCTGGTCGCGAAGGGAATCACGCAGGGCCTGGGTGATTGTGTAGCTTGCGGATTTCGACGCGCAGTATGTTGCGAGATCGGCAAACGTCTTCACCGACGCGACGCTGTTGAGCTGAACCAGTGCGCCGCCCCCGTTGGCTTTCAAAACCGGTGCGAATGCTTGAGCCACTCGCATCAGACCATAGACGTTCACGTTCATCTCGAACTGCAATGCCTCGATGCTGTTTTCAGAGAGTGCGTTCTCGACCTTCAGCACGCCCGCATTGTTAACGACGACCTGCACGTCCTGGGCGGTTTCAGCGGCTGAGTTGATGGAGGCTGGATCTTCCAGGTCCAAGTGAACGGGGACCACGCGGTCACCATGTTGCTTGACCAGCGGTGCGGCTGAGTCGAGGTTCCGAACCGCTGCGTAGACCTTGGATGCGCCACGCTGCAGAGCTTCCTCTAAAATGGCTTTTCCAATCCCACGATTGGCGCCGGTGATCAACACGACCTTGTCGCTGACTTCGAATTTCATCTGTCTGTCCTTGAATGGGAGACGGCGTCACGCGTCCTCTCCAAAAACGTCGTTTGGAGGGAGGTGCACCGTGCGGAAACCGCAAAAAAACTCAAAAAGCGGCACGCCCACGTCCTGGTTGGAGGTTCACCTCCCCAGTGAACACACGCAGGCCTTCGAGTTCGGGATCCGCGATGAATGCTCCGTCCTGGAGAGTGCCCGCCTTGCTGTTGGCGTCTTCAATGAATGGCCATTCTTCATGCCAAACCGCCATCCGGAAGGATGTCGTGCAGCTTTGGAGCGGCAGCAGGCCTTTCGGTGATCCACCTGGCGGTCGAACAATCCAACGTCGGACTTGGTGGGGAACTTTTCAAAACCGCCGAATGGGATTGTTCGGAGATTGCAACGGATCCGAACTAGAATTTTCCTTCGTTTGAGTCGTTTCAACCGTACGATGCGGGGCGAGACACGCACGCCATCCACTTCGCCAAGAATTTCCATGACCACCATCCACGTCGGATGCCAACTGAATTACGTCGTGCATTCGCCTTCGATTTTCCTGCTGAACTGCGCCGTTTCACAAAACTCGCATCAACGGGTCCGAGCCGAATCGTTGGAAATCCTGCCTTTTCAGCCGGTGGAAGAATGTGAAGTGGGGCCGCTGGGCAACCGCGTCGTTCGCCTGAACGCACCACCCGGGGAGTTGCAAATTCGGTATTCGGCCAGCGTGGATCTCAATTCTGAGACGGTTGACTCGAACGATGTGCTTGAATCGAGCTACGAGCACCTGCCTGGCGACATCCTCTCGTATCTCAATCCGAGTCGCTATTGTGAGTCCGACAAACTTTATCGATTTGCCAATGGCGAGTTCGGGCATTTGGTCCCGGGGTATTCACGTGTCACCGCGGTCTGCAACTGGACCTTCGAGCATCTGGCCTATGTGCCCGGCAGCACAAATTCGTCCACCACGGCTTGCGATGTCCTGCTCCAGCGAGCAGGCGTGTGCCGTGACTACGCCCATGTCGCGATCAGTCTCTGCCGAGCGTTGGGAATCCCGGCCCGCTATGTGTCAGGATACGCCGTCAATCTGTACCCGCCAGACTTTCACGGGTTCATGGAAGCCTACCTCGACGGGCGATGGTTCCTGTTTGACGCCACTCGTTTGGCGCCGGTTGGTGGCTTGGTGCGAATCGGAACCGGACGTGATGCGGCCGACGTCGCCTTCGCGACGATTCGAGGCGAGGTGGGGTGCAAAGAGGTGGGAGTCTGGGCAAACGACACAAATCCCATGGACCAGCGGCTCAGTCCCGACAATGTGCAGACCGGTGTGAGTTCTGCTTGAACGCAGGCTTTCGTCCACGTGCCAACCGTTCGTGTTTGCGTTCAACGCAGTCCGTGGTAGCTTGCGCCATTGGTCCGCGTGATTCCGCTTTCCTGAAAACTCGCCATCGGCGTGGTTTTTGACAGTGCTTATCTCAATCCGCGTATTGACCTCGCCGGTCATCTTCCGTCGCGGCAAAACGCATCGGGCCTGATGCTCGCCCAAGGAGGCGAAAACGATGGACAGTTTCTCCAAGACCCCTCGGTTTGTATTGAAGGCGGATGGTCTTCCAATTGGGCCAGACACCGTCCCATCCAATCGGGAAACCGAGACGCAGGTCGTCTTTGGGTTTTCCAGCAAGGAGCACTACGACGCATTTCAAAAAGTGTGTTCTGACCCTGTCACTCCCTATCCGTTGGTGAAGGGATACTTGCAGAATCAAGTGGAAGAAAGCGGAGGACGCCTCCAACTGGTCATGCTCGATGCTGATTCCCCGACCCAAGAAGTGTGCCCGGCAGCCACCTTTCAAGCGACCCTGACTTCCATCGAAGGCAGCAGCGACACGGTGCCAGTCTCACATCAGTTGAACTTCGACGGCGAATCGCTTCGCTACGACGTCCGCAGGGTGGAACCCCGTGCATCCGCCCCGGCGAGTGGATGAACCGAATGGATCGGCAAGAAGTCTCTTGATACCAGTGGTTCGGTTCAGATTGACGACTGGAGATGAATCCTGATTGGCTTTGAATGCAAAGCGATCGGATGTGCAACAAAAAACGTCAGTGCAGGTTGCACTGACGTTTCGATAAGAGTCACCAGGAGTCATCTTCATCCGAACTAGAATTCGGTGTCGATGATTTCCTTCGCCGCTCGTGTTCCAAGAGCTCCCCAAATTCCAAATGGACTCTGTGCTCCGGCCATCGGCGCGGTGGTGTCATTGTCCGCGTTGTACGGGGTGGGTGAGTTTTGATTTCCTGCATCGATGGAATCGGTGATGAATTTCACGGCTCCATCGCCCATCAGAATGTGACCACCACCTTGGTGACGACTCGACACCGAAGATTGTCCGCTGCTCGAGTCGCCGCTGCCCAAGCAGGTTGGCGTGTTTGGTGGACGAATGGACGAGAAACTGGTGTAGATCATTGCACCATCTGCCCAGCGTGCACCACGAGTTTGATTGCCACTCATCACGCCCGGTGCGGTATCGCCCCAGAATTGAGGACGGTCCGGATTCAGATGTTCATCGCAACCATGGACTGGACTGGCGTTGTGAATGGTTGCCCAACCATACCCACCGCCTGAACCCATGGGAGCAGTTCTGGCGTCGCGATCGCCCAAGTCCGTCGTGATTTCGCCGCCCATCATGGTGTTGGAAAGCCCATCCAAGACGTCGCGGAATCCAAACTGGCCGCGGTTTGCAAACATCCCGCGGTTCGCCATCGCAACACTTCCTTGCGAGTACCAACGGTTGTTTCCACCATCAAAGTTGGCGTATCCCGTGTCAACTCGGTGAGTGCCATCGCCAATGCAGACGGCATAGTTCGTTCGTCCCATCGCGGGAGCACCGAAACCAGGGTCACTTGGGCAACGGAATGACTTCAATTCAGTCATCCATGGTGTGTAGGCAGTCGTCCAAGGCGCGGGCCCCATGGCTGGCCAGGAAGGTGTTGCGCCATCGGCAAGCGGGTTCGAAATCTGCTCCCACATCGCTTGCTGTTCAATGAATGGGAGAAGCCCAATCAAGAACGAAGCCCGGTATCGGTTGTTGCCGTCGGTTCGGCTGGTCCCACCGCTGTTGGTGCCGCTGCCGTTGGGGCCGTTGAGCTTTCCAAAGTAGGTGCCACCACTCTGCATCGGCAGTTTGTTGTAGGCCGAGTGGTAGTTGTGAAATGCCAAGCCAAGTTGCTTCACATTGTTCCCACAACTCATTCGGCGGGCTGCTTCGCGAGCGGCTTGAACCGCCGGCAAAAGCAATCCAACCAGAACGCCAATGATTGCAATCACAACCAGCAACTCAACCAAGGTGAAACCGCTTCGCACCTTCAAGTGCCCGCGGCGTTCAAAAGACGTCTTCATAAAAAGTCGACCTGAAAAAGAGAAAAAGGAGAAAAGAGAGTAGAAGTGTCGAGCTGTCTGCCAGCGTTCGACGTTCTTTTGCAAACGATCAATGATCAATTCTGCGATTCATAATCTTTGGATTCGCTGGAAATTTGATTGTCGTAGTCCGCGTAGGCTTGTTCCTGCTCGGCTTCGGTGAGCGTCTCTTCGACCACGACACTGTCCGGGTTGGAACAACCGACCGACGAGACGATTGCGAAAGCGAATGCCAAAAGAAGTGCAGTATTAAGGTTTTTTGCCATGTAAATTTCGGGGAATTGACGGTTCAAGAGAAGTTGAGATGGCCGAGGATAGCGAAGCTCAAGAGACGCGAGCGCTTCATTCCTCGCACGTACATAGTGATTTTACGTACAAGTGTAAGAGGGCGTCAATTCCCCAATACAGCTGTTTAACGTAATTTTCACGCACCCACGAGGTCATCCAGAGCGAAGATTGGAAACGGGGTTCGATGCGTTCCCCAGTTGATCTTTCCAAAACCGAATGGAGTACCAACGCTGGTGGTCGGCACTCCCCCTGAGATTGTGCGGCATATTGTAATGCCGTTCATTTCCGGAACAGCCAACACGCAACTGCTGGCACTCTCGTCAGAGCAACCGCCCAAATGAGCAGGCCTCCCCAATTCGGAATTCAGATCGTTCCCAGAATGATGGGCGCGGAGGGAGGTTGAACGACTACCGCCCGTTTGAAACGCCAACCGCGGGCGCCGCTGCGGCATCATGAGTGCGATCGGAACGATTCAGAGGAATCGAAATCACCAAGCCCGCAGCTCGATCGTCGTTGTTGGACCTTCTCGATGCATGGCAACTCAGACAGGTCGCCGACAGCCGAATCTTGCCAGCAAACCGGTACACGCCGTCAGCGGCAGCTTCGTGCGTATTCTTCCCCGAACGCAGCACACCAACGGCTTCCTGCTCAAACTTTGATTCTGGTTCGTTGTCAATGTTCATCGCTTTCAAGTCCACGGCCATCCAGCGGAGCTCAATCCCGTAGGTTCGCTCCAATTCCGCGAACACATCTTCCAGCGACCTCGATGGGATGCTCAAACCCTCATCTTCGCGAAAGAAGTCACGGTGCATGACCTGCAACGAGCCATGCAACGTTTCATGAAGAATCATGGCTCGCGCCCGCGCCTCGTCAACGGTCAGGGCAGGGACTGCGTCGATGCTGCGACCCGTTCGCCCCTGCCCTTGTGTCACCTCAGCGACAGTGATGTCCGGCGCTGCCAGGGTTGCCGAAGTGACGGACTGAGCAAGTGCGTGCGTGGAAAGGCAGGCGACCAAAAGGAAGGTGACCCCGGACAGTCGCAATGGCATTCGTTTCATCCAATTCGTTTGGCAGGAAACCCATCCAGGCACACTTGCCGAGGCGGGAGTCTTCTCGAACACAGAAACATGCACCGGATGTGCATGTTTAGCGCAATTGCAATTCATTTGGATGGTTGTGTCAAGCAGATTCGTTGCCAGCCTTCGTCGTTCAAAGGGAGAATCTGAAGGAGGCGATGGACGGCAACACCCCCAGAAGCGTCCTCCCTGGGCGACACCAGGAACCCTGCGTTGACGTGCAGGGGATCTTCCTGAAACACCTCAGCAGCTGACTTCCCCAGCAAAACGGCAGTATTGATCGCTTTTCAAGGCTGCGTCATGGCCGCTGGCACTTTGCTTGCATTCTTGTCTCTCAAACCAAGGATGATGCAATGACTTCTCTTCTAATGGGAACTTGGACCATGTTGATGAAAAACCCCCACCTCGAAACGGTCTTGGCACAAGAGCAGGAATCGCAAGAGGATCTTCGATTCACGAGCACGGCATTCTTCGGCCAAACCGTTCTGCTTCTGCTGTTCCTTGTCGCAATCCTACTGCGTTCCCTGAGTTCGTAACTGCCCATCGGCTGCTTCTCGTTTGAGGCATCTGCTCGTCAGATGCCTCGAACCACCGGACGCTTTCGGGATCGAGGCCCAACTGGATCCAGGCTTCGGAGGAGGTTGACTTCTGCGAAGCGGAACGCCTTCTCAAGACCGAGAAGCGTCAGGGCGTCGGGTTGGACTTTGGCAACGTCCAAAGCAGCAAACCGATCCCGACGAGCGCACTGACCGCGGAGCCCAGCAGGACGCCGGTTTTCGCGGTGTCCAGCCCATCCGCTCCGAACGCCAAGCCGTCGATGAACAGCGCCATGGTGAATCCGATCCCTGCGAGAAAACTGCCGGAGATAAGCACGGGCCAGTTCAGCCCATGGGGCAACCGAGCCATTCCAGCGCGGATCACCAACCAACTGAACAAGACAATGCCGACCGGTTTGCCAACCACCAAGCCGATCACGACAGCGATCGCAACGGAATCGGTTACATTGGCAGGCTCAATCAGCACACCCGCATTTGCGAGCGCGAACACCGGCATGATGAGATAGGCCGACCAAGGGTGCAGCGTCATTTCCAGGTATTCCAGCGGTGAAACCGTTTCTCGGGTCAATTGCTGAACCTCTCGCACCACCTCCACTCGATGGGAGCGTTGGGCCCAATGCTGTGGTTGAAACTCGTTTTCCTTTTCGTGCAAATATTCGCGAAAACGTTCGGGAACGAGTGTTGGCGTAGCCGGAGTCATCAATCCCAGAATCACGCCAATCAAAGTCGCATGCACCCCGGATTCATGCAGTGCGATCCAGGCGAGGATTCCCACTGCGACATAAGGTGGAAAACGACGCACGCCCACTCTCGCGAGGAAGTGAACGAGAGCAATGGCGCAGGCGGCCAGCATCAAATAACGCCCGTCAAGCGATTCGGTGTATCCAATCGCAATCACCAAGATCGCGCCAATGTCATCGACGATCGCCAATGAAAGCAGCAAGACACGAAGACTGTGCGGAACACGTGAACCAAGAATCGCGAGGCAACCAACGACGAACGCGATATCGGTCGCCATCGGAATTCCCCAACCCTGCATTCCAGGTTGTCCGTATTGCATCGACAGATACAAACCGGCGGGCACAATCATGCCACCGATGGCGGCGGCAATCGGCAACGTGGCTTGCCTGAAATCTGAAAGCGTGCCGTGTGCCAATTCACGCTTGACCTCCAAGCCAATCACGAAGAAGAAGATCGCCATCAATCCATCATTGATCACATGATGAAGCGAGTGACTGAACACCACGCCTCCCACGGCAAGCGTCAGCTCCGTTTGCCAGATCGCAAGGTAGGCGTCCGCCCACCGCGAATTGGCGGCCGCCAGCGCGACCGCGGTGCAGAGAACCAGCACAACGCCGCTGGTCGCTTCAATGTGGAGGAAACGAGCAAACGGGCGAAGCCATCTGTCGATGGGTTGAATCGGCAGCGGGAGGCGGGGTTCAAGATGGTTCATAAAGGCTGTGGTCGTTGTCTCTCGTTGGAGTCATGAAAAAGATCAGGGTAGCAGCGATTGCACCATCGGGGAGGTCGTGAATGCACCGGGGGAAACGATCATGTAAACCATCGCGACGAGGGCTGGAACGAGTAGCACGAGCAGCATGACGCACACCAATCCAATCACGTATCTCCTCTCATCTGCTTCCGTCACTTTCCGAGGATTCACCCTACGGGACAGAGACTCCGAACTCAACTCCTCTCGCTCGGATTCACGCGTGGTTGCCTCCCGACAGGATGAGTGGTCCATCTGTTTCGAACTGGAAGGGGTGATGAGTGCAATCAACATCGTTTCGTCCTCCAAAGTGGGAACTCGAACCATGAACGCAAACGTAGTGCAGGTGCGGTGCCGATCACGATTCTGTTCCTCAGAGTGTCGAACCCTTTCGTCGCGAGTCGCGTCCCTGTTGTGATTGGTTTGCTTGCGACAGTCACCATTTTCACCTCTTCCGTTTGGGCAAAGATTGCAAAGATGAAGAGGACGCATGTTTTCAAATTCAGCCAAGCGTCAGCGCCGGTTGCAGGGGCGACAACGCCAGTTGACGGGCACGCTGTTCGCATACTTTGAAGCAGGCGTGTTCGGGTTGGGAGCCGCCAAGACAACTCTTTCCAGTAAGATGGCAGGATGACGTTTCAACGAAATCAGCCAGCCGATGCCCTTCCAAGTCTGGGCCAACCAATCCCACCGGAGTTCTTTCGTGCGATCGCCGAGAGCACCGTCGATTGGGAGAGTTGGCTGTCATCCACCGGCCAGATTCGATGGGTCAATCGAGCGGTGCAACGATACACCGGCTACACGCCGGAAGAATGCTTGAAGATGAGCGATTACCCCCTGCCGTTGATCGTGCCGGAAGACCGGGAACGGATGTCTCACCAATGGAAGGAGGCTGCGAAAGGCACGACCGGGAACAACATTGAATTTCAGGTTTTGCACAAGGATGGGGCGACGCTCTGGATGGCGGTTTCCTGGCAGCCCATGATCAACCGAGACGGTGCATCGCTCGGGTTTCGCGCCAGCGTTCGTGACGTCACTGAACGCCGCCGAATGAGAGAGCAACTTCGTTTGCAGAACGAGCGATTGGAACAAATCGTTGAAGCCCGCACTGCCAAAATCGCTCAGCTCGAACAACATCGTCTGAACATGGAAAAGCTGGCGGCATTGGGCGAGTTGGCCGCTGGCGTCGCTCACGAAATCAACAACCCTTTGGCCGGGATTCGCAACGCGTTTGCGCTGCTGAAACGTCACCTTCCTCGTCGAGTCAAGCACTACGACAAACTCGATTTGATTGACAAAGAGATCGAGCGGATCCGAGGCATCACGCATCAGATGTTTCAGTTGTATTGTCCCACCCAGCAAAAAGCCGTCGTCTTCAACATCCATCGATGCCTCGACGACTTGATGTCGCTTTCGCTGCCGATGTCTCGGAAGTGGAACGTCGCGGTGGTGCTTGACTGCAAACGTTTGGAGGCGACCGACACTCTCGACACCGATCTCGTCCATCTCCGTGAAGGTGAGCTGAAGCAGATCTTGCTGAACCTGATCCACAACGCGATCCAAGCGTCTGCTCCTGGGCAGACAGTCCGCGTGGAGGTGTTTCAGCAGGAGGAACATCTCGTTGTCAAAGTCATTGACAAGGGCTGCGGCATGGACGTTGATATCATCAACTCGATCTTTGATCCGTTCTTCAGCACCAAGACAACCACGGTGGGACAAGGCATGGGGCTGGGTCTGTCCGTGACCCGTGGACTGGTCGAAGCGATGCAAGGCACAATCGAAGTGACCAGTCATCCGGGAGAGGGCACCCAGTTTTGCGTCATGTTGCCACGATGCCTGCACACGGAAAGTGAAGAAAATTGAACGTCGAACCCACTCAACGCATTTTGATCGCGGACGATGAACCGCTTTACCGAGAAACAACCGCCGAATTCTTGCGAGAAGAAGGGTACGTATGCGTCTGTGTGGAAGACGCAAGCGATGCGATCTCCGTCTTGAACGAACACGACTTCGATCTCATCCTCTCGGACTTGAATATGCCCGGGAATCTCAAGCTGGAACTCTTGAAGGAAGGCCGTACCAAACACAAACATGTTCCGATGATTGTGGTCACTGGCGCACCGTCGTTGCCATCCGCCATCGAAAGCGTGCGACTTGGCGTCACCGACTACTTGCTCAAACCCGTCAAGCTGGAAGAACTGCTCACCGCAGTCCAGCGTTCCCTGTCGCGTGCTGGACAGAGCAAAGCGATTGCGCCCTCTGTTTCGGCTCCAACCGTGAAACGGGCGGCCAATCCCAAACCTGCATCCACCACGACGCCAACCCATGGCATTATCGGTGGCAGTCCCCAAATGCGAGAGGTGCTGGAGATTGTTGAGCGGGTGGCTCCCAGCGACACGAACGTTTTGATCACCGGTGAAAGTGGGACTGGCAAAGAAGTGATCGCCAACGCGATCCACAATCAAAGCCACCGCCGTGAGAAGGCGATGCAGGTCATCGATTGCACCTCGATTCCTGAGTCGTTGTTCGAGTCCGCTCTTTTCGGCCACATCAAGGGATCGTTCACTGGGGCAGTGCAAGACCAAGCCGGCCTGCTGCGAGCCTGTGACGGTGGGACCGCCTTCATTGATGAACTGGGTGAATTGCCGCTGTCCTCCCAAGCAAAACTGCTGCGAGTGATCCAGGAGCAGACCTTCACGCCGGTTGGTGACAGCCAATCGATCCAGGTCGACACGCGTTTTGTTTGCGCGACCAACCGCGATCTACAAGAGGAAGTCAAAGCCGAACGCTTCCGTCATGATCTGTACTATCGTTTGGCAGTGGTTCACATCGAGCTTCCGCCTCTTCGCGAGCGAGGTGAAGACGTGATCTTGCTCGCAGAAGCCTTTTTGAAAAAGCATTGGCCCACCGGTCAGTTCGAACACTCATTCGCCAAAGAGACACTGGATTGTTTCCGTCGTTATCAATGGCCTGGCAACATTCGAGAACTCAGGAACGTCTTGGAACGATCGGTCGCTCTGGCAACCGGCCCAGTGATCGAACCCAGCGACCTTCCACTCCCGGTCCGCGAAGCAATCAACGATCCGCTGCCGGGAATTCAGGATCTCACGGAAGTCTCCCGCGACGAGGCTCTGGACACCGCCGATCGGACCTACCTGATCAAAATCCTGGACAAACACCATGGCGTCATCGCGAGTGCCGCTCGCCAAGCAGGATTGTCTCGCCAGGGCATGAACAAATTGCTGAAACGCCACCACATCGACGCCAACGATTACCGGCGATGAACCGCAACAAGACGACCTCTGCGGGGCAGTCTTCCTTGGGCGATCAATCTGGGACTCGATGGCGACTGACCTCGGTCTGCTCGGTCAGTTCCAGCGAGCGGTCCTCCTTCTCTCGCAGGGAAACCTTGTGCTGCATGATTTCCTCCGGGGTCCGTCCCCCTTGGTTTGCAACCCCAAGCTCACGGACCAAATGAATCAAGTCGTCCTCACTGACATCCACAAAGGAATCCAGTGAACGGATGGCATTCAAAACGTCGTCGTGGGACGGCCGACTCGAAAGACTCTCGGTCTGCTCCGCCTCGGTCGGAACAGAAAACAAACCGGCGGGATAGCGTCGCCATGGGAAAGGCGCATTAAGGAGGACGGCGAGTGTTAGCATCAAGCCGACATTGATCAGAATCGGACACAGAACATACAGGTATCCAAGTTCATGGATTGCCTCCCCGCCCATGACAGCGGTGAATGCCGTCGCTCCGCCCGGCGGATGAATGCAGCCGAACTGATACATCACCCCGATGGAAATCCCAACGGCGAGCGCAGTTGCAACCGCCGGATTGCTGATCCACTGGCAGCACGTCACACCGATGCAAGCTGAGATGGAATGCCCGGCGATCAAGGGCCAGGGTTGCGACAACGGGCCGTGTGGAACGGCGTACAGCAACACCGCGCTGGCTCCCATCGAAGCGATCACGCCGACCGCCGCCATCGATGGGAGGAACTGATTGGTCAGGTAAAACACACAGTAGATGGCGCAGCCAGAACCAAGTGCCGAAATCAGCTTCTCTTGCCTGCTGACCTGCACCAGTTCGACGCCCAACCATTTGCTTCCGAGCATGTCGAATTCACGTTGGATCGCGTAGCAATCAGATGCAGCGTCTGGCCATGTCCGCTCATGGTGGATCGCTGTTCTGATCGGGCAAACAGATTAGGCGAAATGCAATGGGCGTCAAGCCGAGCGTTCCCGGAGGCAGCTTTCGCAGCGGAACGGAGAATCGCCACAACCCCAGCGACGCTGCTGGTAGAATCTTTTCAGCTCGAATACTCGCTAAGCAGTTCGGCAGGAGTCTTTCGGCATTTGGACTGCTTCGGGAAGTGTTGTTGCTTCCACGTACAACCGGGGCGTTGGCCACGGTTGTGCTTGGGAACTCCTGCATACTTGTTTCGCAACAAAGTACTTCTTTGCGAATCCGATGTGACTGCACCAATGAACGCATCCCTCCCCGCCACCGAACCCCGACAAGTCGATGATGGACGATTAGGGATTTTCCAATTGATGGTGATCACCGCCGGGATCGCAATTGCCTTTGCGATCGGTCGTGGACTCGGGACGCTTCGTCGTGTTCCGGATTGGCCGTGGCGTTCAGAAACCGCGGAAACAATCCAAACCATGGATCTGCTGGTTGCCAGTGTCTACGGTCTGAGTCTCGCCGTGTTTTTCTTGGCAGTTCGATCCCAGCACTTCTGGACCAGCCTAGGCAAAACGCTTGCCTTGCTGTTCGCCAACATGTGTGTCTTGGATTAGACACTCGACTTCTTCGCCTCCACCACCGTTGCCCTGCGTTTTTGGGTCGACCCGCAAGCCGGTATCTCTTCCACTGCAGGCTATGTCCTCGGCATCTGGTACGAACACTTCTCAGCTCGGCTGGGATACTTCCTCGGGTTGCCTGTTCTCATTCTAGCGATCGTGCGGACAAAACCGCAGCATTTCACCTGGCGATTGGCCTGGGTCGGATTCCTGATCTTCGATCTGGCGATCCTTTCAGTCCTGCATGTGGACGTGTTTGCGACCCTTCCACTAGGCCTGTTGAATTGGTACTTCCCAATCGCACTGGGGATTCCCGTTGTGTTGCTTGCGATTGCATTCATTCGCGATCTCACGCGGCGAGAACTCGATTGGTGGACCGTCCTGACATGTCTGCCCATCATTTCCATTTGGCTGATCAGTGTTGTGATGCAGGCAGTATGACCTTGGGTTGAAAACCCAAGGCTTTCGGCTGCCGTCGCTCCGCGACTGATTGAGTGTGTTGCGGGATCGAACAACCGCGGAGCGGTGACAGTTGTCAGCCTCGGGTTTTCAACCCGAGGTCTTGTTCGTGCCCCTGTTGCTCGACAAGCCGCGGAGCGGCGACAGGTGGCAAGCGATGAGACGCGACCATTGCGGGCTTGCTTGCTTGCGCGGCGGGAACTGGGGAGTGCCTCATTGACGCGTCGGGTTTCCATGGGCGCATGGATCGCGTGGCGGGGCGATTCGATGTTCGATCATCGTCGGTGCTCACGACTACTGCGTAAGCACCAAGCGCTCGGTGGTCGTCAATTCAGGACCGCCGCCTCGATTGCCGCTTCCTGACGCGGTGAATAGCGAATCGCCGATCCGAACCAGGCCTGTTCCATGTCGGCCTTGGACCAGCGATGGCCACGACGCCCACTCCTTGGTTGCAGGGTCAAAGACTTCGATCTGGTCGTGAGCCGGCTTCTGATCTGCACTCTCACCGCCGCCAACGACCAATTTGCCTTCGATTGCGACGACGCTGTTGCCTGCCCGCTTGGTTGGCAAATCAGGGCACTGCTCTGCCGGCAACCATTCGCCAATCTCAAAGTCGTACACATCCAATTTGCTGATCGTTTGTGAGAACACGGCGTTGTCGCGTTTGGACGTCACTCGTCCGCCTGCCGCGTACAGCCGATTGCCAATCACGGCCGCTTGAAAGTGATCTCGCATGTGGGGCGCATCGGGCATGATCTCCCACACGCCTGTCTTGGGATCGTAGCGATCAAACCATGGTCGACAACCATCGACATGCCCGTTCGTGATGCCGCCAATCAAGTAGATCCAACCATCGTGGTAGACGGCACCGGCCCCGCCGCGACGACGTGACTCGGGGATCGAATGAACGAAGTCAAAACGATCTTCCGCGGGATGATAGACCACGACCTTTTCAAGGGGCGTTTCCCGCGGGTACGGTCCAGTCATCGCTCCCATCAAGTAGATCGCATCCTCCACCACGACACCTTGAAAGTGATGCAACTCCATTGGCGTTTCGGAATTTGCTGTCCAAACATTGGTCTTGGGGTCGTAGACGTCGACCGGATTGATGCGGCGGCCACCAAGCAAATACAGCTTGTTTTGAAAACCTACCAAAGCCGCTTCATGGCGCGCCGTCGGGTGACCTTCCGTCGCAATCGTTTTCCAGACCTCCAGCCCGGGATCAGGCGATTCGGCTTGAACCAGTGACAACGAGGTTCCAAGAAGCAAAGCACAAAGGTGGAAACGCATCGTTGGGGGACCGATAGGCAGGAGGTGAGTCAAGGGAATCGCGACCTAGGACGCCCCTGTTGGATCGTCGTTCGATTCTTGGGGTGCGACGACGGAGAACACGTCGCCGCCCGTCAGTCGAGTTCGCAATATTTGGCCTGGCTGAACGTCGCTCGGAGACCGGACGACTTGTCCCGATTCCGTTTGCGTGACGCTGTAACCACGCGAAAGCACGGCCAGGGGTGACAGAGCCGTCTGGGCCGCCGCAACCGTCGCGAGTTTGGAACGAGCCTGTTCCAAGCGACGCCAGATCGCTGACCGTCCACGCTCGTCCCAGTCGTCCAAGTCGCGACTGCGGTCGTGGACCAGCTCGAACGGGTTTTGAAACACCGGGCGAGATTCCCAGTTCTCTAAGCGTTGCCGTTCTGACTGGACTCGGCGGAACAGATTGCGGGTCATCATTTCGCCCAGTGCATCCAACGCCGCAATCATGGACTCACGATCAGGAAGCACTCGAGACGCCGCGTCGGTCGGCGTCAACGCACGCACGTCCGCCACCAAATCCGCCAGTGTCACATCGATCTCGTGTCCCACCGCGGACACCGTCGGAATCCTCGACGCTGCAATCGCTCGTACCAGTTTCTCGTCGTTGAAGGACCAAAGATCTTCCAACGAGCCACCGCCTCGCGAAACGATCAACACATCGGGTTGAGGCCGCATCCGGTGGGCCGCTCGCATCCCATCGATCAGCGATTCGACACTGCCCGGACCTTGGACGCTGGCCGGAATCAAGACGATCTCGATCCCGGCGTGACGCTGCGCTGCGGCCTGCAAAAAATCTTGGATCGCAGCCCCCGTGGGGCTGGTCACAATCGCGACCCGCCGAGGAACACGCGGCAACAGTCGCTTTCGTTCCGGTTCGAACAACCCTTCTGCCTGCAGCTTGGCTTGCAGTTGCGCAAAGGCGAGCTGCAGTGCCCCCATGCCTTGCGGTTGGCACTTGCGAACCACCAACTGATAGGAACCCCGAGCGGCGTAGACCTCCACGTCGCCCATGCAAAGAACGCTTTGCCCGTCGTCCAGCTCAAACGGCAAACGCTCGGCAACGCTTCGCCACATCACGCCGCGAATTTGCGAGCGATCGTCTTTGAGCGTGAAGTACAGGTGCCCGCTTCGTGGCCGAGCGATGTCGGTGATTTCACCCGCGACCCAAACCGAGGGAAACCCCGACTCAACTGTCGATTTGATTTGACGAGTCAGCTCGCTGATCGAGATCGCATCTTCGCTGATCGAGATCGCATCTTCGCTGGTCGAGCTTTGCCGCCTCTTCTTGGCGACTTTGCGTTTCGGGGGCGTCGCCTTGGTCGGTTTGTCATCGCTGGAATCAAACAGCGAGAACTGTGTGGGGTCGCTCATGTCTCAGATCGACTCTCGCGTGAACGACGACGTCGCCCGGTTTTCGCGAAACGGTCTCGCACATCCGAAACGGCTTGCAAGAACACGTCGACTTCATCGATCGTGTTGTAGAAATAGCAACTCGCTCGCGAGGTCGCGGAGACCCCAATCGCATTGTGCAGAGGCATCGTGCAATGGTGCCCTGCGCGAACCGCCACGCCCTGACCATCGAGAAACTGGGACACGTCGTGTGCGTGAACCCCTTCGACCACAAAGCTATTGATCCCGCCTTTGTGCTTGGGCGTCGGCCCGATCACACGGACGCCAGCGATCTCACGAAGCCCCGCGTCGGCACGCGAACCAAGCTGACGTTCATGGGCATGAATGTTGTCCATGCCGATCTGGAGCAGGTACTTCACTGCCGCTTCCAGACCAATCGCTTCGACAATCGGCGGCGTGCCAGCTTCGAATTTCTCGGGCAAGGAATGGGACGTGAACCCATCCGTCGTGACCGTGTCGATCATCCCGCCACCACCCAAAAACGGAGGCATGGAATCCAACAAACTTTCGCGTCCCCAGAGCACGCCGATTCCGGTCGGTCCACAAACCTTGTGGCCGCTGAAGACGACAAAGTCCGCCCCCCAGTCCTGCACATCCAGCTGCCAGTGCGGGGCGGCTTGCGCTGCGTCAATCAACACGGTCGCACCCACATCATGAGCCAGCTGGGTCCAGCGTTTGACCGGGTACTCGGTGCCGAGCGTGTTGCTGGCGGCACCAAACGCGAACAACTTGGGTTGGTGCGTCTGAATCGCGGAAGCAACCGCCTCATCATCGATCAAAAAGTCGTCGTTGATCGCGATGAACTCCACCCGGCAACCGACACGTTCGGCCAACTGATGCCAAGGAACGATGTTCGCGTGGTGTTCGCTGATCAGCAACAGAATCACGTCGCCTGACGAAAGATTCTGGTCGCCCCAGGATCTCGCCACCGTGTTGATCGCGGCGGTGGTTCCCGCGGCAAAGACGACCTCGCTGGTCGTCGACGCGTTCATGAACGAAGCCACAGTCGCGCGTGCGTTTTCGTAGGCTCCTGTCGACGCTTCGCTCAACGTGTGAATCCCACGATGAACGTTGCTGTAGTATTCCCGATAGCATCGACTCATCGCATCGATGACGGCATTGGGACGCTGCGTGGTGGCCGCGTTGTCGAAATACACCAGCGGTCGACCACTGGCCGATTGAGTGTTCAAAATGGGGAAGTCGTCACGGATTTTCGCGACGTCCAACGGCGAGGTGGATGTGGTCACACTCACTGCTCTTCCCCAAGCGATGGGCCGCCCGGTGCGGAGGAATCACCGTCTTCGTTGACTGGGGAATGCAACGCCGATTGCAGAATCTTCCACGACAATAAGCAGCATTTTTGGCGATTGGGGGTCAGCTTGGGACCGAACAACTCCAGCATTTCTTCCGCCGTGAAAGCCTTCACTTCGTCAACCGTTTTGCCTTCCATCAGCTCAATCAGCATCGACGCGGAGGCCTGGCTGATCACACAGCCCTCGCCTTCAAACCAAGCCTCTGACACCTTCCCGGAATCATCCAGCCGCAATGTGATCACAATTCGATCACCGCACAACGGGTTCTTTCCCTCGTCCATGTGGCTGGCGGAATCCAGCGTCCCGTGGTGGTAAGGATCTTCGTAGTGATCTAGCACGTGCTCTTCGTAAATGTCCTGCTCGTTCGGCATGTTCGAATGGTATGGCGTGTGTGTTCGATCGGTGGAGTCGCGTCAGGGATTGGCTACGGTGCAACCTCCGTGCAGCGAGTCTGATTTCACCCGTCTCCTATTTAACTCTATGCGAGTTGTCAAAAAAGGGAAGCGGGGCTTTCGGCGGAGCACACCTCTCCATTGCTCGCCGTGACGGCCCAGCCGGACTCAACCGCCTGTGAAAGCATGGCGAACACCTTTTCAAGGTTCTTCCACTGTTCGTTTTCCTCGATTTCCCAGCTGTGCCCCCACAGATGGAACACGCCCCCTGTTTGAGCTGCCCGCGCCAGCATCACCTCGGCCAATCCCATCCAATCCGTCTTCCCCGCGATCGTCCATGCGTAGTGAAGGGGCGTCCAGGAGGCTCGTTTGATCGCGTTTCGAACGTAGACCGAACGCGGGTGCGGGTGAGCCTGCACGGAAGTCGGCATTGATGACAACTCCCAGCCCTTGTCGCCGCGAACGTAGTCGCCGCGAACACGGCGTTTGGGCGGATCGACTCGCAGCAACTCCACCGTTCGATAGCCGATGAAACCATGGCGAGCGATCGCGTTGACGTGTTCCCGTTGGTACTTTCCCAGCGGCGGGCAAAACATCGCACACGATTGCCCGGTCACATCCGCAACCCAAGCCCCGCTGTCATGAATCTGCCGTTCGGCCTCCACGTCCGGCAACGTCGTCAATGCCAAGTGCTCCATCGTGTGAGCGCCGATCTCAAACCGCTGGCTCAACTCACGGATCTTCTCTTCGGGCAATGTCTCCAGCTGTGAATTGCGAGGGATGTAGAACGTGGCCGCCAAGCCGTAACGATCCAGCAACTCAGCCAAGCGTTGATCCTGAGGATGTCCGTCGTCCCAGCTTGTCGTGATCACGCATCGGTTCGTCATGAGCCTGTTCAGGGTGCGAGATGTTTTCGGAGGAATCGGTTTCGTTTTGCGAGGGCGACGCCTCCGAAACACGAGGCACGTTCGCTGCATTGGCCGGGTGCTGCGAATCAATTCGCAAATCCGGAGCGCCGTTGCGGCTCACTTGGTTTCGTCCGCGTGCGGTCAAAGCGTCTTGATAGATCGCCATCAGTTGATCGTGGTTGATCGCCGCGGTGTACTTGGACTCATACTCCCGGCGAGCCATTTCACGCATCGCGATGGTTTGCTCCGCGTTCTCAACAAAACGATCCACCACCGAGGCCAGTTCCTCCGCGTCACCGCTGCGAAACAAAGCCCCCACGGATGGGTGTACTAGCTCAGCTTGACCGCCTTGGTTCGCGCACACAACCGGTGTTCCGCAGGCATACGCTTCGACCACCACCCGGCCGAACGATTCCGCACAGTGAGACGGCAAAATCAACATCGCCGCGTCAGCCATCGTCCGATAGACCGCCGCCTGGTCCAAACGGCCCAAGTACTCCACGTTTTCCCGCGGTCGATCCACCAAGTGCTTGAGCGGACCGTCCCCGATCACCTTCAGCGGGATGGGCTGGGTCAGCCGGTCCCAAGCATCCAGCAGAACTTTCAATCCTTTTTCTTCACTCAAACGGCCCACAAACAGGGCGTAACCACCGTCCCCTTCCCCGAGCGGAAGGTCCGATTCAACGAAGTGAGGCTTGACAGCGATCGGAGGCATTGGATGCCCCGATTCCTCGTAACGGGTTTTGACAAACTGGGTCGGTGCGATCGCGACATCGAGATAACGCTGATACGTCTTTCGTGTCCGATGCAACCAATTTTTCACGGCGACAACGCCCGACGCCAATCGGCTCTCGTGAAAACAGGCATGGCGAATTGCGGGAGCCGCAAACCGTGCGGCGACACACTCCGTGCAAGGTCGCCCGTCCCGAAAACACACCGCCTTGGGACACAAAATCCGCGAATTATGCAGTGTCAAAACGGTCGCAGCCCCGGCCTGATGAGCCGCCTTGATCGCAGCCGGCGAGATCGCTGGGAACGTGTTGTGGAAATGCACCACGTCGATCTGCTTCTGCTTCACGATCGCCTGGATTTCGCGGGCGATGGCCGAATTCCAAACCGTCATCCGAGCATTTGTGATCGCTCCCGCACCAGACATCGAATCGTTCAGACGCGTGAACCGTGTGACCTCATGGCCAAACGATTCCAACAATTGCGTTTCAGCATCGAATACAACATCCTCTCCGCCACGAAGGCGGTAATAGCTGTGAACGGCAAGGATTCGCATGGCGATGATGGGCGCCGTGGGTCAGCGAGGAAATGGAGGCAAACGAGTGAGGATTTCGCGATTCAATGGAAACATTCGTTTAGCGGGGTACCGTCGTCAACCCGCCATTTTCTTCGGTTTCGGCCGCAGGTTCCGATTCAGGAGGTTTGTTGAACCCGCGAACGCTGTCGGTTCCGCGGTAGCGCCCGTGTCCCGCATCGCTTCGGCGGCGAGTGGGCGGTTGCCGATTGGTGTCCATTTCGGCTGAATGAGGCGTCGCCAGCAACCCGCGAATCAGGGCTTGGACAATTCCAAATCCCACCGCCAGCATTGCCGCCAACACCAACAGAATCGAACGTTTCGGTTTGACCTTCTTGAGGCCCAACGAGGGTTCTTGGACGACAGCGATTTCACTGACGGCACCCGACGACAGTTGATCGATCAACCGAGCGTTGTCGCGATTCTCAGCCGTCCGCATGTACTCGGCTTCCGCCAACGCGGTTTCCCAGCCCAGCTCGGCCAATTGCACCTCGTCCCGGTTCAATTGCGTCAGTTCTTCCTTCAGAAACTCCGCTTGCGACTTCAGGTTCTCATGCTTGGATTCCAAACCAGACAGCCGAGTTTCGGTCTGCTGCAGCGACATCACCAGTGCCTGCCGAACCGGATTGGTCGACTCGGTCGTCTGAGGCCGCTCGCCTTGCTCCGATTGTGAGATCTCGGTTGCCGCTTCCAGTTGTTCTCGCAACACTTTGAGCTTGGGATGGTCGTCACTCAACTTCAGTGATTGTTCCTTGTAGCGAACTTCCAACTCATACAACGCCTGACGCATCGAGTCGCCGGTCGCTTTGGGAATCCCACGAATCGTTTGCGTTTGCAACGTTTCCGGCTGCTCGCCGACCTGTTCGATCAATCGAGCTCGCTCCGACACCGCGGATGCCAGTTCATACTCGACGTCCACCAAATTGCTTTCGACCTGGCTGATCAGGGAACGCAACGCCGACTGAGCCGAGCCGATGTCGATGATACCGCGTTCGGTTTTGGCAACTCGAAGCTTTTCTTTTGCCTCCACCGCTCGCTTGTAAGACAACTTGGATTGCTCTTCGAAGAACTCCGACGACCCGAGTGAACTGTGGGCCATCGCGTGGTGCTGGCGATAGATCTGAACCAACGCCCTGAGCAAATCACGCGACAAGAAGGGGTCCTCCGACCGGACCTCCAAATCGATCGTGTAGGCATCCTTGGCCATGTACAAATTCATCGATTCCTGAAACGCATTGATCGCCATCTCTTCGGCGAGCTGAGCTTCCACTTCTTCCGCCGACAAATCGCCCATGGGTTTTGCGGCCCCGCTGGGCACCATCGAACTGATCTTCTGCATCGTCTTGGACAGCAAGCTGCGTGGTTCCAAGATCCTTTCAACGCCAACCTTTTTGACCACTTTTTGAGCGATCGCTCGCGACTGCAACATCTCTCGAACACTGTTGACCTGCGACGCCCGACTGTCTTGCAGCGAAACGGTTGGCGAAAGCGTCGCCGTGGGATCCATCGAGACGGCGCCGCGTCCCAATCGAATCAACAATTGACTATAGGAATCAAACTGGGCCGGGATCAAGAAGACCCCCAGCGCCAACACGGGCAGCAACACGATCGTCCACAACACCGCTGACAATCGGTGGCGAGCAACCGCCCGCCAGAGGTCATTCAGACGCAATGGGCGGAAATGATCGGCTTCGGCAAAGGAACGTTCATTCATGTTGCGAGATGCAGCAAGAGACGGAAACGATGACAATGAGTGGAGCGACTTTGACCAGACTCAGCAGCGCCGCCGTCCAGAACAAACGGATTCCAACCCCAGAATCCGCCCGACTCAGTCTAATCCGATGTCAGCCGAACGAGAGGGGCAAGCTTGTCGGACACGCGTTTTTGCGACATCAAAACGCCTCCAGGCATCATTCGCCGCCCCTCCGCCATGGTCAATCGCCCCGCCAAGCCGAGAATCGATCCCAAACGACCTCTCAAAGCTCGGAAATTCGATCGGCGCATAAAAAAACCGACAGGCTGGATCCATCGATCCGACCTGCCGGTCCAATTCAGTAACAGCCACTCGGCGGCAAGAGTGAAGCCGCTGGGAGAAACGCGTGGATCTCGACGTGCTACTGCACAAGTCTTTGTTGATCCAGGCGTGCCCGAAAAATGAACCCTCTGCCGGTGTTATGTGACTGCACCTAACAGACCTCAAAAGATCTGCTGCTTGCATTTTAGGCGTCGTAGCCGATGCAGCAAGGTTGATCGGCCAATTACTTGCCGGATCTGATCCAATTCTGCCAATTTGTGCGATTCACGCCAAACTGTCCCACCCGATTTCTGTCCGGTTTCGTCGCGAGAAAACCACGTGTCAGCTCAACGGATCAGCCAATCGCGGAAGCCTTCGACAAATTGGTCGCCGCGTCCCATCACGCTTCGAACCAGCAGGACCAGCATTGCGATCGCCACCAACAACGCTCCCCAGCCACGCCTCGGGGATGGCGGTGCGATTCCGCGAACCTGAACTCGCAACTGTCCAAGCAAATGATTCCAAAACGACAGCGGCAACATTGGCTCAAATGCCAACACGCTGACGCAGTCCAGCCCTTGGTGACCTTCAATTCTCAGGTGGGCACCAAATTGTGGCAAATGAACCTGCGCCTTCCGTTCATCTCCCGTCGCCGCCGAATCGATCGCTTGAGCCGCTCGCATCAATGCGGGATACAGTTCCTCCGCCGTTCGTCCATAAACCACCAATCGAGGTTCCCGAGTCAGGACGATCAGCCCGCACACCAGCACGTACAGCAACAACAACGGCAACCACACGTACGGGCCCAGAAAAATGGCGGACGCCCCGGGGAAGAACAACTGCATCGGGCCAATGGCGATCATTCCTGCGACAGCAAACAGAACAGCGGCCATGTCTCGCCCGCCCGTCGTCACCAACACCCGGCCGCTCACGCGAATCAACGACAAGAGCAACAGGTACCCGATCAAAGGCAAGAAGGCGACGGTCAGGACAAACGGGTCGATCACGACGTGGGCTCCTCGTTGCCGGCTTCCTTGGCACGCTCGCGACTGGTGTCCGCATCCGCGGCGCCGTCGTTGCTCGCGTCGCTCCGCTTCTTCGACGCCTTGACCGCGTGCTTCTCAGGTACCGGTGTGCTGCTGACCAACGCCAAGATCGTTTGCCCCGCCACCGGAACAAGCGGCGCATCGACGGTGTTGATGTTCAATCCGCCTTCCGCCGTGATCGCACACAACACGGTTGTCACTTCACCATACGTCTCTTGAAAATCGGCAAAGGAGTACGACTCCGTCAGCTTTGTGGTCTTCAATGACGCTCCCGCCGCGTGCATTTCCGACAACCGTGTGAAGGTCAGCCCTTCGCCAAACAATTCCCGTCCCATCAAGTTCTTGGTCAACCCGCGACGTCCCGCCGCATTCTTCGTCTTGAATGTCAATTGATACAACCGCGACGACTCAAACATCGCGCGACATTCCCGCAGCGCCAATGAGTTGACTTCGTCATTGGGCGTCATCGCCAACAACCGACCGATCCCCGAGAGATCCAAATCTTCGCGGGCGTGCTCGTTCAGAATGTTGGCGCACTCGCCGCGAAGCCCGGCGATTCGAGCCTGACTGATTTTGTTGTAGTTCGTGTCGACAAGCAGCACCGGAATCCCTGCGGCGTTCAATTCGGTCGCGAAGTCTCGCACCCAAGCGTCCGCCCCCGCAATCAAAACACCACGGCTGGTTTCCTCTGCCAACTTCAACAACCGAGCCAGCGGGGACGCCGCAATTCCGTAAACCGCAACCGTTCCAATAATCACCAAGAACGTCACCGTCGCCAATTGTTCCGAACCCGGGATGTTCAAATCCGTGCGGCTTTCCATCGACAACGCAAACACACTGCTCACCGCCGCCGCAACAATCCCGCGAGGTGCCAACCCGGCGATGAACGTCTGCTCGCGATAGTTCAGCGGGCTTCGCAACAGAGACAAGTAAACGGACAGCGGACGCACGATGAAGATCAACGCGAGAATCAAACCAATCCCCGGCATCCCAATCGTGGCCAAGTCGGTCAAGTTGACACGCGACCCCAGCACGATGAACAGACAGCCAATCAGCAGTGTTCGCAGGTTCTCTTTCAACTCGATGATGTGTTCAACATCAAAGTGCTTTTGGTTGGTCAACCAAATTCCCAACACCGTCACCGCGATCAAACCGGATTCGTGTGCCATCATGTTGCTCAGCGCGAACAACAACAACGCCAGCGACAATGCGGCGACACCGTGCAAATGATCCGGCACCCAGTAACGACGCAGCGCCTGAGTCAGCAACGCTCCGCCGGCAACTCCCAGGCCCACACCGATCGCGGAGGTCAGCACCAGCGATTGCAACGCCCCAGACCAATGAGGCGCAGATTGCGCCAGCACCACCTCTTCGAACACCAGCACAGCCAACACAGCGCCGATGGGATCGATGACAATCCCTTCCCACTTCAAAGTCGATGCCACCCTGCGGCTCGGTTTGACTTGCCTCAGCAACGGACCGATCACCGTCGGCCCTGTCACCACCAGGATCGCCCCCAGCAAAAAGCTCAGGTGCCAGTCAAATCCTAGGATCCAGTGGATCGCCAACGTGTTGCCGATGAAGGCCAAGGCAGCCCCCACCGTGCACAGCCTCAACGAAGATGAACCTGACTCTCGAAGCTCACTCAGCTTCAGCGTCAGCCCGCCTTCGAACATGATGACGGCGACCGACAACGACACCAGCGGGAACAAAAGATTGGGCCCGGCTGTCTCATCGCCGCCCGTCAGATTGGCCAGCAACGCGTCAGGCTGGACAACAAAGTGCCCCAAACAAATTCCAAACAGAAGCAACAACAGAATGCTGGGCAGCTTCGTGCGCCACGCCAACCATTGAGCCGTCACCCCGAGCGTGGGCACGAGGGCCAGGTAGAGCAAAAAATCCATGTGGCGGATGCGTCGGCAGAGTAGAAAGAGATCAGAAACCGCTCACAGGATATCTGCCGACACGACCGCCGCACAGCACCAACGACCTCTGAGCAGCACTTCGAGATCAAACTTTCCGCAATCTCAGTAGGTCGGAACCGTCACAATTGGCTGGTCCTGGAACAATTTAATCGAAGGCAAGGTGATCCCACGTTTCTTGGCTTCGTACATCAACGCTCGCTCAAAGAACGGGAACGGATAATGCGAATCACGCCGAATGGCGTAGCGTTCAATTGCCACCACCAAACGCAGATCCAACTTCCGCTCATTCACCCGCTTGGTGATCTCCAGCAAGTAATCCTGTTGTGGCTGGGTTGTGGCGTGCAGCCGGTTGACCAGACGCTCGTACAACTTGGCGGTGGAATCCCCCTGCGTCCCCATTTGACTGCGGGTGGTGATCTGAGCTTGCGCCGAAGGCGCGTCCGCCAACCCCAATCCCAGGCAAACGAACAACGAAGCGATGAACAGACGGTGATGTCGAGCCAACATGATGCGACCAAATTTCGCGGGAACACGTGCGAGAATCCTCGACCTGCATCGCTAGCAAAAACGCGTTGCGGGAATCAAGCCTGATCTTTTTCATCTTGAAAACGCGCTCGTTCTCGCGCCAATGCAGTTTTCGACGCCGATCCCATCCACGTTTTCAGGGTCGGACGTCCCCACAGATGGAACCAAAGCGTGCCACACACCAGAAACACCAGCACATGAACCCCAAACACAAGCGGCTTGTTGGTCGGGACGGCTTCGAAGAACAGCATTGAAGCGAAACAGACAACCGCCGTCGCGGTGGACATCGAACTTGCTTGCCACGAGTTCTTTAACCCCAGTCGTCTCCCACATGTTTCACACTTGCACCCGGGAAACCCCAGACGCAATCGACTGATCGCTTGACCACACACCGGGCAAACCGCAGCGGCCGACTTTGTCGGTTCCGCTGGTTCCGTTGCCGGTGAACGATACGGATTGATAGCAGGCTTCAAGAAATCACCACCTTCGGCACACGACGCCCCTCACCGATTTGATAAGCGAGCGTTTCACGCCAATCGACACCGTCTCTGTCCGGAGTCACTCCACCAATTCCGGATCGTTGGGCTTCCATGTCTTGTCGTAGAAAGACTCAAGCGGCCCGTACAATCGAAAGATCGTGTTCCAACTCTTTCCTGGAACCGTCTGAATCCAATTGCCTTCTTTCCCTTCCGGTGGCTGGGGCGAGAAATAGACGTCGTAGGATCCGTCCGCGTTGGCCTTCAACCCCTCCGAATTGTTGTCGATCCCTGCGAATTGCTGGTCCGTTTGGAGCTCCGAACGCGTCTGGCAGTCGTAAACGGTGAACGACCAGAAATCTTTCGCCGGCACATTGGGCGGCAGGTGAATTTTGTAGGTCTTGTTCCCATCAAGCGCCTCGCCCTCTTTGTCGAGGTACCCAATCAAATACTGCGAACCCACGCCGACATTCTTGATCGCCATCGCCGGCGTGATCCCAGTCGCATAGAAATGCATGTAGGCACGCGAATCCAACAACGTCATCCCGTTCATCAGAAAGTCGTAATGCCCGTCAATGAAGGGATTCGTCCAGACTCTTTCCCCGGGATAGACATAAAAGCGTTCCTCCTCGGGGCGTGCTGCCAATGCACGTGCGGTCACGGCCCCAACCATCGCGGCCTCGGTCAGAATCTTCTTCATCCGATCGTCCGGCGCGAACTCCTTGCCCTTCTCAATGCCGATCGCAGCCAGCATGCCGCGAATTTCCGGTGACAAACCACCCACGTCCAGCGGCTCGTCCTGGATGGTTGTATTCAACTCCTCCCAGTACCCGTAGTCCATCCGGTGGATGGTGCAGTTCTCTTTGCCAGACAGATTCACGAACTGGATCGCTGGCGGGTTGTCTTTCTGAGACAACGGGTACACCTTGAGAAACTTCTTGGTTGCTGCAATCGCGGGCTCCGTCGAACCATCCACTTGAAACCCTCGCCAAACCATCCAGTTCCCATAGGTCTTGGTGTGGTAGACGTAGTATCCCTCCTCGGGCAAATCGCCTTTGTATCCCGGAGGAACCAGCAGGAACTTGCCGCCTTTGCCGCGATCGGGACCGGCGTTGCCAAAGTCAGCCACGTAACGGAACCAAGCGTCATCGATGATGCCGAGCACCTTGGGAGGAGTTTCCAGGACCATTGGCTCATCACCAAGTTCCAACCACATCGTCTGGTAGATCGAAACAGTGTTCGGAGTCAACCAAAGTGCCTTCGAATCCAACAGTTGTTCAAACAACAACGCTGTCGTGTTGGGGGGCCCAAACTCACGAATCCCCTTTTCCATCGCTCCCATCGACGAGACCTGAATGGTCGAAAGGAAGGCCTGCGTGGCACGCTGAAAAGCAAGTTGATCGTAAACCAATGCCGTTGTCTTTTTGTCCGGCACACCATCAAACGATGTCAACGTGCCAATCCGAGTCTCCAGCTTGTCTGGAGTGGCGATCCCAGGTGGAATGGGCGTGGTCATTTTCATCTTCGGCGGATCAGCCGAAGCGAGCCCGGCAACGACGACGGCGGCGAACACCGGGAACACAAGACGCAATGACATGGGACGTCACACTGATTGGAAGGAGGAGATGGAGGCTGCATTGTATCGCTGCCAACTCGCTCTGCCATCAACCGCATCGTGTTTCTTCTCGAAAACTTGATGATGCAACGCCAGCGTTGTGTATGTAGTTTTGCCAAGCACGAACCACGAGTATCAAAGCACCCAAAAGCAGAAG
The DNA here is from genome assembly GCF_001027925.1 of Rhodopirellula islandica. Lineage (NCBI taxonomy): Bacteria > Pseudomonadati > Planctomycetota > Planctomycetia > Pirellulales > Pirellulaceae > Rhodopirellula > Rhodopirellula islandica. Next base: position 41,513 of record NZ_LECT01000023.1, read on the forward strand.
CAGGCCAACGGACAATGTTGCTGCGATGAATGTCTCGTTGGAAACCGCGCCCCCATTGATCTCGATATCGTAAATCCCTGTCGTGGTCGAAAAGAGGCTGAGCTCATGGACCAGCATGACCAGTCCAAGAGCGATCGGAGGGAAAGCGAAGAAGGCGAGCAACACCGAGCAAACAATGCTACCAAGAACCGATCGCAACTTCGTCGCATCGGCCACTGAGGTGTCGTTCGTTTGATAGGGGTTGGGCATGAAAGTGTCAAAGGACTGAGCGGAGGTCAAGTCGCATAGGCTTCCAGTTTGCGATTGCGAGGAACACAAGCCGAAAGCCTGCGAAGCAGGTGCCAGGAACGATCGGGCGAACCATTTGGCCGTTGAGGTGCTAGCCCCGGTTGTACGTCGAAACAACAACGCTTGCCAATCCATCTCCATCGCCGAGAGACTCCTGCCAACCTGCTTTGCAGCCTGTTGATTGAGTCAGCCAGAACGCGATCGTCGAGGGCCGGAATGCGAGCGTTCAGTAAAAATTCGCGGGAGGGACGTGCGCGGCGGTTTCTGTGCTCGGCCCCCTTGCTCGCGTAAGCTTGAACGACGTCGCTCGACCTCCGCCTGAAACTTCGTTTTAGGGGAGGTGATGAGCGAAGTCAGAGTAGAACAGTTGTCCCCAACTGTTCCGTCGGGCAGCCCTCAATCGCGAAGCCTTGTTGCAACCCAGCCCATTCAATCAGCTCACGACGGATTCTGACAAGAAATTCCGTTGCCATGATCACTCCGCTCGCTTTCCAAGCAGGTAGGCAAGTGTCATCGGGTATGTGAGCCATTCGGCGTTAGCCACGGTTCCTCACGACGGATTCTGACAAGAAATTCCGTTGCCGTGATCACTCCGCTCGCTTTCTAAGCAGGTAGGCAGGTGTCATCGGGTATGTGAGCCGTTTGGCGTTAGCCACGGTTTTCACGCACAACCGGGGCCAACGCTGGACTGCTGAATATTTGGCGTTGTGACGCACTGTGGTTGCGCAAGTTTTCATCCCGGTAGGGATTTCAGATGGTCGCCGTCGGTAAGCGATCGAACCACCGACGGACAGGTAAAGCCCACGTCGCCACTCTCCATCCCGCCGTGGCCATGGGCCACGGCGGGATGGAGAGTGTTTTGAGGGACGCTCGTTTTCCGGGGGTACGCTGCTACGCAGCAACCCCCGGCTACCATCTGACATCCCTACCGGGATCAAGAAAGACAGCAAGCCGGAAGAAAAGCTGCATCCACTATCAGAGCTTCAACACCAAACATTTGGCCAGCAAACATTTGATCCACCGCCGTGTTTGGCCCGAAGGGTCCCGTCGTTCACAAGCTCATCCTTCTCACCAGGCATGAGCCTTAGCTTTGGCGATCGAACATGAATGAAGGGATTGGTCGACATACGGGAACTCGGAGGATCACTCTTCGAAAGCGGCTGCAACAGGGGCTCCCTCGTCACTCCGAGAGAACGCTGACGCACCTCACCGTTGGGCTGTCTCTGGCAAATCATCGCCAATCACAGTGCAATCAGAACCAAAAGGCATCCCAACACGATGAACGGAATGCCGAAGACGATTCTCGCGGCGCTCGGTTCGCTTCGATAAGCAAAACGGGCAGCCACGAAGAACGATATGCCAAAGGCGAAACACAACGTTGGCAAAACAACGGCTGAGAACAGTGCGGACGATCCCCGTTGAAGACCCGCTATCAAAGGCAAGAACGCGAACAAACCAATTCCGGATGCGGTGACTCCAAGCACCAACGCAGTGTCACCAAGCAGATTTTTCCCAATGCCACTGACAGCACGAGTTTGTTCTTCGCAAACAAAGGTGGTTTGATACGGGTTCGGAGGTTCACGCATGGGGCTCAATCCAAGTGGCATCCACTGACCGGCGGTTGTCCCTTGTCGTCGTTCACTGGCGTGACGATTCTAACACGGAATCAATCGCAGCTTGGAATTCCCTGGGGTTCCCGCCGACGTAGGTGAAATCGTCCCAAGTGAAAACAAGCGTGTCGTCGTTGATGATTCGAACGAACACCCTGGTGGGGTTCATTCCCGCTTGGTAATGAAGTTCGTACGAGTCCCCGAGAACGGGTTTGTTGCTGTTGCGCCGGATCGGTCGAAGTGCGGCGATGAGACGCGACATCACTTCTCCACTCACCTCAATAGACTCCGGATCCAAATCGTCGGGCAAGTGCACAGTTGCGAAGTGCATTGCGGATCCAGAACGCAGATCAAGCATCTCGTTCGTCATTGGCTTTGGCGGTCCGCTTGGTCCGCACCCGCCTAAAAGAACCAAGCAGGCAAACGTCATAACGGTCCCTTGAATCGGAATCAACGAAACGAACCAACGGCGGGACATCCCAACCAGGCAACCGTTTTCAACCGTGCTGTGCATCATCGACCTCTGCGTGGAATTTTTTAACCGGGAAAACCGTTCTCCTAAATGGGCCAGCCACATTCCGTGCATCGCTCGTCTTCGTCCACTTGGACCTCTTTTGCACACAGAGCGCAATATCGCATGACGAATCCAAACGACAACGCGCCCCCGGCTAACCACTTGAGCGCAGGCCTGACCTCCATCCTCAGGCTCTTTTTCACCGCGACGATGAATCCATAGGCGATGCCAACGTACAACACAATTGCAACGACGTAGAAAAGCACAAGGGACGCCGGAACGAAGAATGCAAATCGCATCACACGGAGAATCGTCGCCAAGACCAACAACGCTGCGAGCAGAAATCCCCCGGCGGATGCCACCGCCAGTGCATAACACACCACGCGATTCAAGATGGGGACGGAAGACGCATCGTCCACATCAAGAGTGCTGGGGCTGTAGGGATTCTCTTCCATGCTCATGCTTAGCGTTCTCGAAACGACGATTCAGCTTCCCTCGGATGAACTCCAATCCTACCTCACTTCACACGACCGCACATCACAAGACGCCAAACCTATCAGATGAGCAGGATGATCGGACGCAACCCTTTCAGCCGTTTGGGCGTTATCCCGGACTGCGAAAACTGGAGGGTTAACACGGACATTGCGGCGTCAATTTTGGTTCGGTCTCACGCCCCAACGGGCAACGCTATAGTAGCCCCAGGCATCGCCTGGGGTTTCGTGACGGAGGCTCCATCGCGATCCCCAACGGGGCGGCCCAAACAGAGAGTCCCAAAAAACGCGAGGGCTGCCCCGTTGGGGCAAAGTCGTGGAACAGAACTTGCGCAAACCAAAACGCTCCACAACACCAAACAGTTCGCGGCTCAGCACTAAGCAGGTCGGCAGGAATGATCGGGTAGAACCATGTGAGCCGTTTGGGCGTTCGCCCCGGTTGGACGTGGAAGCAACCACGCTTGCCAAGACATTTCAGATGCCGAAAGACTCCTGCCGACCTGCTTAGCCCCAGTTGTAAGTGTGAGCAACAAGTGGTTTTGACACGATGCAATGCGTCTGAGAAAGGATTGGAATGGACTGGTGAATTCAAATGTCTTTGCAACTCGGATTCGAAAACGATGTGTCCAATCCTAACCAGACTTCGCTGACAAACGGTTCAGAATGTTTCGAGTGGCCTGTTCAATCACAGGGGAATTCCCTCTCAAACCGTGTGCCCAATCGGTCGAACCTGCCGTGAAGACCGTTCCCCCCTGTTCATAGACGCCCATCACGGACGCACCGATTCGATCGGCCGGAAAACGATCGTACCAGTAGGAATCACCCGGGTGCCAACGCGCTGGACAGATGCCCAGTATCGTGAAGGAATCGGGAGTCCCATCGCGTCCGGTAGGAAACGGCAAACCGTCTCGCCATTCCATCTCACACCCGTCGCACTCATAACCAACGACCGTGTCGGCGCCACCGATCTGGTCGCCTTGCTTCACATCCGTCCCCTCGAACACCCAGTGTTCCGGGCGATGCACGTCGTAAGCTCCCGAACCATCCATGAATTGGCCGTGGCTGAGATGGTAACCACCCCACATGAACCCAACGCCCGTCAATTGGTTCTCAGGACGATTGACGAGATGATGTCCCCAAGCCGTGCTCAGTCGCTGATGGTCCGTTGTGCGAAATTCCGGATCCATGTTGTAGAATTGCTTGTAGCAAGTCAGCGCTCGTCCATGATCTTCGCTGCGAACTTGCCAACAACAGGTGTTCCCGCTGAAGAACGCGACGTTTCCACCTTCGGCGATAAACGCTTCCAAGTGGTCTCGCATCGGAGCCGACCAATACTCGTCATGGCCAACGCTCAACACCAACCGATACTTGGCCAACATCTCCGGATGAAATTCCAAGTCACTGTTGACCGCGTATTCTAGTTCATACCCTGAGTTCTCTGCCCACTGAATGAACGGCAATTCCCATTTCGCGAATTGCGATTGGATCGGCCGATCAAAGGAAACGCGGTTGCCTTGGACGCCATCCCGATCGTGGTAGCCATACAAGCTGTGTCCGCCCCAGTTCGTGTACGCGTTGTACGTGTTGGTCGCCAACTGAATCAGAATCGGCGACGTCGCCCCCGGTGTTTTGGATCGAACGACAAAGAAAAGCCTGCCAACCGCCGTCCGCTGGTTGCGACCGACAAACGCACCGCCTTGATCGCGAGTCGTCAGCGTCGCTTCGTAGTAACCTGACTTCCATTCATCGGGGACCGTCAACCGAAACGCCGCTGGCCACTGGCACCCATGAGACGACGCCCGATCAGGAATCCGCTGTGCCGACACTGCAATCCCATCTTGTTGATGAACACGCTGGCGTTCCGCCCCCAACCGGTCTATTTGCATCGACACGGCGCCGGTGCCAGACAGATGAAACACAATCTCCTCACCCGCGACGTAGCTGAGCTGATCGGTGTAGCCTTCGATGAACAATCCTTCGGGCAGCTTTTGGTCCGCCATCAACTGATTGGTATTGGACGAAGCAAGGACGCTGAGACCAATCACGAAGAACCAAGTCGCAAACCATGGAAAGGAGCGCGTCGCAAAAGGAATCGTGACGCGGTGCTTGGCGATGATTTTGGGTTGCATTGCAGAGCTGTGAATCGAGAGAGCGTTCAGTTGGACGAAGACTGGCCCTGAATATACAACAGCAAGTCAGCCATCTGTTGCGTACCGATCTCTTTCTCAAGGCCAACTGGCATCATCGAAACCGAACTTCCCTGCAGGAGTTCAATTTCATTTCGCAACAACGAATGCGTTTTGCCATCCGCGGTGATCAGTTTCAAGCTGGTCGCGGTTTCTTCAGCCAGCAACCCAGCGTAGGCACGGCCATCGTCCAGCAAGACTTGGTACTGTTGGTACTTCGCTTCGACGGCCAAACTCGGATCGATGATCGCGGTCAGCAGCGCATCAGCCGAACGATTGGTCAGCGTTGTCAAATCAGGACCGATTACCGCCCCTTTCCCCTCCAACACGTGGCAGGCCGCACAATTCGCCGTGAACACCACACGCCCACGATCCGCATCCGCCTTCCCTTGCGTCAGCCATTCCATCGCGGGTCGATAGGCTTCGATCACTTGGGCACGATCCGGATCGATCGCTCCCAACAATTCAACCGCTCGATCTCGAATCTTCGTGTATCGATGCTCTGTCAGTTGGCGACGCAACGCCCCACTGAATGAATTCGCTGAGATCGTCCCCCGTTCGATCATGTCGAGCAGTTCCATCGTCCAGGCCGGGCGAGTGATCAAATTGGAAAGGATCTGCTGACGCAGCGCCGGTCCATGAGAACGCCATCCCGCGGCCAAGATCTCAGGCACACCGTCCGCGTTCGTTTCAGCCAACCTCGTTGCGGCGGCCTGTTGAATTTGAATCGGCGAATGCGGTGACAGAAAACTCGCCAACAACTGGATCTCATCCGCTCGTTGTGCCTCACGCTTGCCGAGCAACTTCATCCCAATCAAGCGTTCGGCTGTCGAAGCCCCAGAACCCTGCACCGATTCACGAACCGATCGATGCAAACGATCCAGCCTTTCGAGTGACACCGGATCAAGGGACCGGTCCAGATCACTCGCTGTGTTGCCCAGGGATTCGTACCAAGCCACCAGGACTCGCCAATCCAGAGCGAAATCAGCCGATTCGCTCCCCGATTCCAACTCGAGAAGCATCCTCGAAGCGGCACTCGGAACATCCAACTTGATCGCGAGCCCAGCCAGAGTCCCCCACCACGTGGGATCTCGTTGTCCGCTTTCCATCCATGTCGCGAGCACTCGCTCGACGTTGCCAGCATGAATGCTGCTCAGGATCGCGGCTCGGATGTACACGTCCGCCCCGGATTTCAACGCAACGGCCGCCAAACAATCCGCCGCCCAGTCCTCATCGAAAGATCCCAGGGTGTAGGCGAGTTGCAACTGAATCATCGGATCATCGTCCGACACCAATCGCTCAATCGGCTCCTGCCAATCGGACGCATCCCAACTGATCACCGAATCGCGTGCTTCCGACTCGATCTCTTGAGCCACCAATTGCTCGCCAAGAATTCGAATCGCATGCCTTCGTATACCGGGGTGCGAGTCCCGCAACGCGATTATCAAATCCGCTTGCGACACTTCCTGCACCCCGGCCAAGCTCGCTAGTGCATGCAATCGAGCCAGCGTGTTCTCACTTCCCGAGAGCAGTTTCCGAAGCTGACTTTTCGCTGCCGCCTGCTCGTCCGCTGGAATCTCCTGCCACTGCCAAAGCAACATTCGCTGAACCAAGTCCCGCTGCCAACCGCTCGGCGAATCCAACAAACCAACGAGTTCCGTCACCGACCGTTGATCGAATCGTTGGAACGCACGTCGTGGGCTCTGCCGAGGTGACACTCGGTAGATCCGCCCCAATTCCGCCCCCGCCCGCAGATCCAGTTGGGCCTCCAAGTCATCCGCAATCCATTCTGGATGTTCGATCACTTCGCGGACCATATCAGCCACATACAGGGCGCCGTCCGGTCCCGTATGCAAGCCAGCCGGCCGGGACCAGGGGTCCGCGGATCGCAGAAATTCATGACCCTCGCCATGCATCTTGATGCTATCGAAGGTGACTCCGTTGGGCACCAATTTTCTCGCATGGACGATGTTGTAGACCGGTTCGCTCGTGAACGTCGCTCCCTCGTATTCCGGACCAAACAGCGTGTCGCGATAAACGATGGTTCCGCACGCCGCCGTGAAGATGGGCGTCGCACCAATCGGTCGGTGAATCGGATCGCAGTGACTGATGATCGGACCGATCGGAAACACCTCGTTGTCGCCGACCCGGATGTCACGCCGAACGGATGGAGGCACGACATGAGGATTGCGACTCAGATAGCCTTCCTGCAGAACGTAGTGAAAGATCGGATTGGGATTGTTGCAGCCAAACCAGTTCCCCCAGTCATCGCGGTTCCGGCCGAACTGCGTTTGCCCCGACTGCGTTTCAATCTCGCCTGTATCCGGACGAATTCGCACATCGCGTCCGCTGATGTTGACTGACTTGCCGGTCCGATGGGACACGACCGTGCCGCCACTGTCACCGTTGGCAAGATAGACCCAATTGTCCAGTCCCCAACGAAGTCCGTTGACACGATGTTGCTGGTTCCCCTCGATGAAACCGGAATACAGTTTCTCAATGTGATCGGCGCCCCCATCGCCCGTCGTGTCCTTCAAGTACAGAACGTCGGGGCACGCGGTCACCAAGACTCCTTCTCGCCAAACCAACACGCCGCTGGGGGTACTGAGGTTGTCCGCGAACAAGGTCGAATGGTCATACGTTCCGTCCCCGTCTCGATCCTCCAGCACTCGGACTCGTCCGCCCGGTTCACCGCGACCATCAACGCCAGTCGGGTAGTCCGCCATCTCAACGACCCACAACCGGCCATCCGCTCCCCAATCGAAGTCAACCGGATCCATCACCAGAGGTTCAGCCGCGACCAATTCAATCGCAAACGGATCGGCCACCTCAACCTTTGAGAATGATTCCTCCCTTGTCAGAGTCTGCCCAGGCGTCGGGGCCAATACATGATGCATCTCCTGGCCGGTCGCCGAATGCAAACCAATGCCACCGAAAACGACCACCAGAAATGACACGAAACGAAAACGCATGAGATCTCTCAATAGCGGCCCGAACTCAGGACTCGTCTCCATCGGAAGGCTAAATGAATGGAGCGAACTGGGTTTGAAACGCGTTGAAGAAGGAGTCGAAGTTGGACATTGTGCTTCCAGGGACCGCATATTCAGCTTCAAAGGCCTCTCTTGTCGGCAACTCTGGTTTCACCCAAGTGTTGTACCACCCGTCGCGACCGTGTGGACTGTCGGGGAGCGGATCCTTCGCGAACAATTCGCGCGTTCGCAGTTGCGCATCGTATTCGAGTATCACACGCTGCCCGACGAATTTTCTTCCAAACCGTCCACCACCCACGCGCAAATGGGATGTTCCCGGCCGATGACGTTCTTCATGTCCGGTCGATCAGCCAGCATCTGCTTGACCTGCCGCTTCCCAAATCCGCTGTCCTGCGATAACCCAGAAACGGGCATCACGGCAAGCGTCATGATGAACACCCATCGCCATTTCATCATGTCGAATCCCTGTCTTGGATTATGCAGTTGGTGGATGCATTCTGCTAACGCATGAGGGCTTTGACGTGAAAGCGAGGGAACGATCGGTCGGTCAACAGCAGTCCAAATCGTCCACAAAGCTTTGCTCTGGATGGATGTGTTCGTACGGCACGCCAAGTTGCTCAGAAATGATTCGGCGGACCTTCAACGCGCGTTCCGGATTCGTGGCGGGCGCACACTTGGCAAGGAATGTCTGAGGGTAGCCCGTGGTCGCCGCAACGCCGCTCACCAAAGGAAAATGCTTGCTACAGCCCAATGTTCTTGGCGGGGTACTTTTTGAATGTCGCACCGTGTGCTTTCAGTTTCCCAAGCACAGTCACCATCCAAGGGTCCAGGCGATGTCCAACGGTCATTTCTTCCTTCGGATCCAGGTAGAGATTGAAGAACCAAGGCGCTAGCCCAACGTCCTGAACGGTCGCGAGGTCGATGTGCATGTGCGGGGCCTGGGCCAACACGACCTTCACGTGGGCTTTGTACTCCTTCATGCGACACGCCATCAGTTCCTTGCCCCACCAAAAGTAGACCGCTTCACGCTTCGATTGCCCCTCATCGGTGAGCAGAAACGAGGTCTGGTCTACAAAATCATAGAACCTTCCCTCCGGCAACGTGTCGGTGCCGACACCGGCGAGGTTCAGACTGACTCCAAATAAATCCATCAGGTCGAACAGCCCATCGCTCGTTCGCCCAGGTGCAATCATGCCCTTCCAATAAGCGATGCCTGGCACGCGGACGCCGCCCTCCCACGTCGTCCCCTTCGCACCACGGAACGGCGTGTACCCTGCATCAGGCCAGCCGTCCATTTGCGGGCCATTGTCCGAGGTTAAAAACACCAGCGTTCTTTCCAAGACGCCTGCGTCACCGAGTGCCTTCATGATTTCACCGATCTGGGCGTCCACCTCGTGAACGCTGTCCTTGTACGGGTACTTCGCTTCACTCTTGCCGGCATAGTCTGGGTGAGGGAAGTTGTCACAATGGACCTTCATGAAGCAATGCTCGATAAAGAACGGCTGTTCTCCGGCCGCGAGTTCCTCGATCCGCTTCACAGTGAAGTCGGTGAGCACCTGATCCGCCTTGCTCATGTCCTCCGTCGACAAAACCTGCTGCAGTTCCTCCGTGCGTCCGCCCTTGAAACCGTGAGTGAGGAAATCCGTGGGTCCCACTGCCTCGAATGCGGCAAGACGTTCTGGATTGAGTACAAGGCCCGGGAATCGCCGGGCGTCGACACGCTGAGAGATCTCTTTTTGAGCCGGGTAGTAGCCGTAGAATTCATCAAAGCCGACGTCGTGCGGACGCATGCGTTCCGACTCGCCGATATGCCACTTGCCTGAAAGCAGGGTGACGTAGCCGGCGTCACGGAGCAGCTTCGGCAGACTGATTTCGTCTTCCCAAGGGTTGGCCGTGATTTTATCGCCAGCCAGAATGGGTCGTGTCAGTCCCGTGCGTACAGGCAATCGTCCGGTCAGAATCGCCGAACGGGTTGGTGTGCAGGTTTGCTGAGCGTAGCACGAAGTAAGCTTGAGACCTTCTGCGGCCAATCTGTCAATGTTCGGTGTCGAGGCACCGGCCAGGCCTCCACCGCCATAGCAACCGGGATCGCCAAAGCCCATGTCATCGACCACGAGCCAAAGGATGTTCGGCCTTTGACCCGTCTTCGCTTTAAGTGCGGCGAGTCTTTCCTCCGCGGCCTTGTCCTGCTCGGGACGCGGGATAACAGCTTCAAAGTTTCCGGCAAACGGCACTGACCGATCAAATTTGGGTGGTTCCTGCCCAAAGCACGCTGTCGCACAGCCAAATGCAAACACAAGAACGCAAAACTGGTTCATCTCTTTGGCTTCTTTCTCAAAGGTCAGTGAATAGCGAAAAGGAATGAACGACATGCAAGCAGACCGAAAACCGGCCCCGCCTTCCGCCAGCGAATCCGATGGCCGCCCAACAACTGCCAAGATCGACGTGGGCAGTCTGCCGGTCATCATCCCATGCCATCATATCGTCGCGAAAACGCCCGCGCAAGCAATCTCCGTCTTCTTCCCCCAGTCGATGGTGCGGAACCAACAGCGATATTCATGCGAGCCGCTTGGGCGGCTGACTGATTGGCAGTGTGGTGGCGATTCGCTTGAGTGAGCTTTCCTCTGAACTGTCGTGACTGTCAACGCCCCGGCTCGAGGTTGCGCAGCCGACAACTTCCATTCGCGAGTTTTAAATTCCCCTCCTGGATGCAGTGGGGCGTGCAGTTCTTGTGTGCTGTGTTCGTGACGTCTTGCGGCCCCGCCCGCGCAGTGAGGTCGTGCAGTTTTTGGATGCTGTTCCAGCAGCGTCTTGAGAACTCCGCCCGACAAAGTTGGGAGGGGTCGGAATGCGAGCGTTCAGCGAGCTTTCCGGGGGAGGGCAGTGCGCGCCGCATTCCCTGCCCGCTCCCTCCAACGCGTCCGCCTGAACGGCGTCGCTCGGCCTCCACCGGAAGCTATGCTTTGAAAGGAATTGGATGAGAGAAGTCAGAGTAGAACCGTTGTCCTCAACTGTTCCATCTCGCAACCCTCGATCGCGACGCCTCGTCTCAACCGAGCCCAATGCCAACCGTTCCTTTGACCGCGTGTTGTTCATCCACCGCCAACTCGCCTGTGATTTCGCCAATCGCGCGAAGTACAAACGCATGGTCCAATGTCGATCGAGCCGCCGCGTCGTACTCCAAGTCCCCATGTCGCGTCCCTTCCTTGAGCGGCGACAATCGCAAGCGATAAGTTGAAATGGGGCGATTCGAAACGCGAAACGCGAAACACGAACCGAAATTGCCCCGCTCGTGATCGATACGAACCACGTGTTTCTCCGCGATTGTCAGGAGGCTCGAACAGAACAGAACATGCCGTGGTAACCCACGGATTCGATTCATCGACGCGTCCTGTCGCCAGAACGTCGCGTTCCAGAACATCGATCTGTCGTCCCTGCACCAGCACACGGACGATTCGCTCATGGGGAGACGTGAACGCGTTGGCGGAAATGCGAACGACAGTTCCGTAGTGCCCGAGGGTTCCTCCCGATTCCGGGTCGTCTTCAAATACGACGACAATGTCACGAGGTTGAAGCATTCGATGGAACCGACTTCCTTTCAGCAACGAGGAACAACTTCGGCTATGGAGCAACATGGAATCACGCGACTTCCGAGTGCAACTCCGAAACGCCGTGTCTATTCTTCCAGATCGTTTGGCTTGGCTTGGTCAAAACTTCTGGATGCCAAGTAGGCGGAAATGCCTGGTTGAATCACCACACAATAGAAAACACCTTGAATCGCGACAAACCCAACACCGATAAACAGAAATCTCAATGCGGATTCGATGATCCCGGGGTTGGGTTGGTACGTGTCTCGCCAGGCGATTAGAAAACTGACAAGCAACGCACCTTGCGTCACGCCAAGTCCAATGCCAACCGCCACTTCATCCAATCGTTGTGGCGGAACGTCCGGAAACATTGCGTGGTAGTACCCAGGATTGAATGTGCCCAACAAATACCCCGTCGCAAAACCAGCGAAGCAGCCCAGGAGCGTCAGGATCACGACAAACGCGAGCGGCGTCTTGAGTTCTGTGGAGTCAAGCATGCATTCATTTTCACGAGTTGGTTTCGTCTGAAGCAGGTCGGCAGGAATGATCGGGCATCATCATATGAGCCGTTTGGGCGTTAGCCCCGGTTGGACGTGGGAGCAGTGGCGTTTGCGATGATAGTTCAAATGCCAACAGACTCCTTCCGAACTGCTTACCTGAGTTTTCCGGCACCAATCAAAGAATTCTGGACCACGAGAAGGATGCGGGCACGCCTCTTCGCCTGTCACTCGCACAACAGAGACCTGGGTGAAAGAAGAGGACCCACGAATCGTTTAGCCGGTAGACAAAGGCGTCGCTCGCGCCGGACGTCCCCCACCGCGCCGCTCGCGGTTTCGCGATGAGCGGCAAGGGCCCGAGCCAGTTTGACAGAACGGGGCGTCTTTCCATGACGTCGGGCGTCCAGCGGGCTTTGTCGATCGAGTACCTGACCTCCGAGGGCTTGTTGAATCTAGAAGAGCGTTGGCACTCGTTTGCATCCTTGCGACGAATCGCCTAGTGCGGTCCCGCATGCTAGGTGGTGTGGGAGGGGTCCCGGGCAACCGGGCCCCTATCCCGATACCCATGGTTATCCGAGATCAGCTTCCGCGATCCTAGCCTCGTGCTCCTCAACAATCTCTGGGGTTCGGGCACGGAAAACATACTCGTGCGGTTGCACAGGTTCACAACTAAAAAATGAAAGGGAAAGCCGGTAGGTTATTTGATGCTCGAAGATATGCATCAGCGGACCATCGGGACGTTCGCCGTCGATGAGAAAATCCGAGTCGCCGTTAAATTCCGCGTGTGGTGAAGAGAGCGTTGCCTTGTGTGCCTGCCAAAGGTCCGAAACGTAATCTCGCTTCTCTGTTGGAGCAAAATATACTGCTCGTGTCGTGTGGAAGAATTGAAGTGCATTGATCCCTGAAACATCACTTCGCTGGTGAATGTCGTACTGTAGCTGATCACCGAAGGGAGTCGTATAGATCGCATCATCGTAAAGGACGAGACAAGTTACCGGATCAATGGGATAGAATATCTGTAGCCCTGGACATTGAAGCCCCAGCACTCCTCGATCCGTAATCCGTTTTGCCCATGTGTTGTAGAACACAACGGGAGCATCGCCGAACACAAATGGATAGTCGGTACGGTTGCGAAGAATCAGCAGACGAAGATCACTTATAAGTGGCGCATTCTCCAGCGCAATGCTCACAGTACGTGCTATTGTCGCTTGTGGTGGCTCGGATACGGAAAAGTTCCCCATGTCAATCTGCGCAGCCATCGCTTCACCATCTTCAATATTCGGATCGTGAAGCAGATGTTGCTTGAACATCTCAAGCAACATCTCAGATTGGGCCGGAGCGTATTTTTCGATTTCCATCGCCGTCCGACCACGCTGAAAGACAACGGCTTGGAGCAACGCCATGAACTCATGCGGACTGAAGAACTCACTGCGCTGATTCCACCCGATTTCAATTGCGGCACGCGTCGCGGACGCGTGGGTCGCCTCCATCTGCGAAAACGCTGACTCTAGTTCCTTGGAACCGTAGAAATTGTTCCGCGCGCACTGCCCCTTGATTGCAGCCCGCGGAACGACCACGCCGTCTGCGGTTGACAGCATCCCGATATTCCGGCCGTTCTCAGAGAAATTACGGAAGTAGTACTGCGGAACGTAGTGTTGGTTTTTGCGGTCGGCCATGGCAATCAAAGGTTCGTTGTCTCAAGCTAATGACCATGCGTCAGAGATAAGGTTCGCCAAATGCGTCGGATAACGAATTGCGATCTATCCGCTGGTCAGGCGTTAAAAAAGCTCAATGTTGATGGTTGAGCTGATCGCCTGACCTGCGAATAGATCGTGCGTTGAACTTTGTCGCTGCACTGGGTTGTTCGGGGAAGCGTATCAGAACGTCTGGTTCGCTAGAATGAGTCTACCAGATACGTTCTTGGCATGCCCGGGAAGCGGCAAGGCCGGGTAGCGACAGCTGAAACGCAGGTGGGCGATCTTGCTCGCGTTCCTTTGCACCTTCTACCTGAGTTTGCAGGTACCAATCGTAAAAATCCTTGCCATGGGACTCCGTCCAGAACTTCCGATGCGATTCGCGTTGCCGGTCGGCATACCACCACGGGCAACTGTCGCTCTCTCGCCACATCAGCTCCTTCCAAGATGGCTTCTCCGTCTGAGCGACCAGTTCCAACCGGTCACTGCCGCAGTGCTCACACAGCAAGTCGGGTTGATCGACTTCACCTCCTTCTTCGTCGGCGGGTGACACATCGCGACCGAGTGAACCATCGTGACAGGCCAAGGGATCTGGATGGTGTGCTTGTACAGAAACCGTAGCGAGCCGCTATTCCCAGTGGTCTGTCAGGACTTGTTTTTAGGGTAGTGGACGAGGCCACGAGTCCTGAACTGGCGTCAAATCCAAGGACTCGTGGCCTCGTCCACTACGAACAACCCTAACTTTTAGCTTTGACAGACCACTAGCTTCTGGCTTCTGGCTTCTGGCTTCTGGCTTCTGACTTCTGGCTTCTGGCTTCTGACTCGGACTCGGACTCGGACTCGGACTCGGACTCGGACTCGGACTCGGACTCGGACTCGGACTCGGACTCTGACTCTGACTCGGACTCTGACTCTGACTCGGACTCGGACTCGGACTCGGACTCGCCGGTGTTATCCGCAGCCATTTCGTCTCTCGGCACCTGTCGCCGCTCCGCGGCTTTTGGGGTGTGTGGGTTGCGTCTGAGACCTCGGGTTGAAACCCGAGGCTGTCGGATGTCACCGCTCCGCGGTTAAGTGTGCCGGCTGCGATTGCGGCAACAGTCGCGGAGCGACGGCATGAGAAAGCCTTGGGTTTCAACCCAAGGTTGGGAGAATTGCCACGCGTCGGCGAGTCGCAGAGCGACGACAGTTGTCAACGAGTTCATCACCCCCTGCCGCCGCTCCGCGGCTTCCCGGGCGTGGGGAACCGTCCGAGACCTCGGGTTGAAACCCGAGGCTGGCACCTGCCACCGCTCCGCGGTTGAGTGGGGCGAGCCCGTTCGTGGCCACAGTCGCGGAGCGACGACATCCGAGCAGCCTTTGGGTTTCAACCCAAGGTCCACGAAAGCCAAGCACACCGGCGAGTCGCGGAGCGACGACAGTTGTGCGTGCACCTGTCGCTGTTCCGAGTGCTCTCGGATAGTGCCAGCCACCATCTCGCCACCGTCCGAGACCTCGGGTTGAAACCCGAGGCTGGCACCTGCCACCGCTCCGCGGTTGGGTAAGGCGAGCCCGTTCGTGGCCACAGTCGCCGAGCGACGGCATCCGAGCAGCCTTTGGGTTTCAACCCAAGGTCCACGCATGCCCAGCACACGTGTGAGTCGCAGAGCGACGACAGTTGTCAACGAGTTCGTCACCCCCTGCCGCCGCTTCGCGGCTTCCCGGGCATGGGGAATCGTCCGAGACCTCGGGTTGAAACCCGAGGCTGGCAGCTGTCACCGCTCCGCGGTTGGGTGGGGCGAGCCCGTTCGTGGCCACAGTCGCGGCGCGACGGCATCCGAGCAGCCTTGGGGTTTCAACCCAAGGTCCACGCATGCCCAGCACACGTGTGAGTCGCAGAGCGACGACAGTTGGCAGTGAGTTCGCAACCCCCTGAGCCCCTGTTTTGCTCGTCGGGCTCAGAATTACGCAACCTGCCCCGGATCCTCGTGATATCCTAAGATCACGTCGCCGGGCGTCCTTTTTGCGAGCACTCGGCTGCCAAAGCTTTTCTGTCGACGAAGGAATTCACCATGAGCCGGACGATGCAAGATTTCACCGATTTGCTGCTCCAACAGGGCGTCATCAGTCTCGATCAGCTGTCCGAAGCCGAAGAAGTCGCGAAGAACACCAGTGCGGACATTGGTGACGTGCTGATCAAAATGGAATACGCCAGCCCCGAAGAAGTCGGGATGGCCTTGGCGAAGTTCCACAAAATTCCCTTTGTGGACCTCCGCAGCGAGCGGATCAGCGAATCCGTCATCGAATTGGTCCCCGAATCGGTCGCTCGCGAAAACACGGTGTTGCCCTTCAAAGAAGAAGACGGGGCCCTGACGATTCTGATCGCCGACCCGTTTGACCTCGAGACCATCGAAAAGCTGCGTTTCATCCTCAACCGGAAAATCGAAACCGCTCTGGCTCCCAAAGAAGCCATCAACGGGGCGATCAACCAGTACTACGGTCAGGTCGAAGGTGAATCGGCTGACTCGATGTTGCAAGAGTTCACCGACACAGCGATCGACTTCACCGAAACCGAGTCTGACACCGGTGGGGGGGAGGAAACCGTTGATGACAACTCCGCCCCCGTCATCCGGCTGGTCAACCTGATGATCGCGGAAGCCGTGCAGTTGCGGGCCAGCGACATCCACGTCGAACCCTTCGAAGATCGCGTTCGAATCCGTTATCGAATTGACGGCGTCTGCGTCGAGCGGGAAGCAGCCCCCCGGCGGATGCTGTCGGCCATCATCGCCCGGATCAAGATCCTCTCGAAGATCGACATCAGCGAAAAGCGACGCCCCACGGACGGGCGGATCAAAATCACGGTGGGGGACAAGCAACTCGATTTGCGGGTCAGCATCATCCCCACCAACCACGGCCAGTCCTGCGTGATGCGGCTGCTGGACAAGGACAACATCAAAGTCGGCACCCGGCAACTCGGCCTGTCCGAGCGGGACTTCCGCAACTTCAACTCGTTGATCCGTCGGCCCAACGGGATCGTGCTGGTCACCGGCCCAACCGGGTCCGGAAAGACCACCACCCTGTACGCCTCCCTGAACGCACTGAACCGACCCGACCGCAAGATCATCACGGCGGAAGACCCGGTCGAGTATTACCTGCCCGGGATCAATCAGGTTGAAGTGAAGCACAACATCGGCCTCGACTTCGCTCGCATCATTCGGGCCATGTTGCGGCAAGCACCCAACATCATCCTCGTCGGTGAAATGCGAGATCACGAGACCGCATCGATGGGAATTCAAGCCTCACTGACTGGACACTTGGTTTTCAGTACTCTACACACGAACGATGCGCCCAGTGCCATATCACGGATGGTGGACATCGGTGTACCATCCTACATGGTGGCAAGTTCCGTCATCGCGGTGCTGGCTCAGCGTTTGGTGCGGACCATTTGCCCTCGTTGCAAGGTCCGCTACCAGCCGCCTCAGAGCGTGATCGACGACTCGGAGATCCCACCAGAGATGCTCGCTCAAGCCGAGTTCTGCAAGGGCAAGGGATGCACGTACTGCGGCCGCACCGGCTACCGGGGCCGGATCGGGATCTACGAACTGATGTTGATCAACAACAAGCTTCGCGAGTTGATGTTCAAAGGAACGACCACCAAAACGATTCGCGAAGAGGCCATAAAGAACGGCATGTCAACGCTTTACGCCGATGGCATGCTCAAGGTGATTCGCGGGATCACGACTTTCGACGAAGTGTATCGGGTCGCCAAAAAGACCGAGCAAGAAGCGCTCGCTCTCGACCACATCGCGAAAGAGCTGTCGTCGCTGTAGGCCGGTTCGAATTCGCGAGCCCCTGACGCGACCGACACGCTCCGCGAATTCGGACTTCGGGGGGGGGTGGCCGCTTGGCCGGGTCCCGGCGACGGGCTGGCGAGAGGACTCGGCAGTCGGTTCTGGTGCCGCCGCATGGCCGAGCGGGTTGGTTCTGGCCGCCTCGGTAGGGGTGGTTGGGTGTGCATTCGGGCGACAAGACGCGAATTTCTTTGCCTTTGACGCTGTTTCACGCATAATGGCAGCGTCTGGCACGGGAAATCACGTGTCAGGCGACTTGTCTGGGACACACTGTCCCGTTGCCGAACGATCTGGCGGGATGCCGGTTGCTCTGGCGTGATTCGTACTCGTCTTTTCTTGCGAATCACCTGGGGAGTGGCCGGTTGAAACACCGGTCGAATGCGGGCTGGCCGAGTCGCCGCCGAATCTCAGCCAGACTTGAGACCCCTTTTCTCCTCTTCACGCCCTCTCACCCACCGTCAGGCGTTTTCCATGGCCACCGTGCTGATCGACAAACTGTTGCAAGCCGCTGTGAAGCAAGGTGTGAGTGATATTCACATCGTTGTTGGTCAGCCGCCTGTGTTTCGGTTGCACGGCCGGATGCGAAAGTTGGAAACGAAGACGCTCGAAGGCGAGGACTCCGTCGCGTTGATGAAGTCGATCACGCCGGAGCGTTGTCAGCGTGAGTTGCAGGAATCGGGCTCAACCGACTTCGGGTTCGCGTTTGGCGATTTGGCCCGCTTTCGGGTTTCGGTCTTCAAGCAGCGTGGATTCATCTCCATGGTGCTGCGTCAGATCCCCAATGACAAATTGACACCCGAGCAACTTGGTTTGCCCGAGGCGGTCGTCAAAATGGTGCACCGCCCGCGGGGGTTGTTCTTGGTGACCGGTCCGACGGGTTCGGGAAAGTCGACCACGTTGGCCTCGCTGATCAACTTGCTCAACGAGACCATTGACCACCACATCATCACGATCGAAGACCCGATCGAGTTCTATCACGAACACAAAGAGTCGACGATCAATCAACGGGAAGTCGGCGTGGACGTGCCGAGTTTCTCTGAAGCGATTCGTCGTGCTCTGAGGCAAGACCCCGACGTGATTCTGGTCGGCGAGCTTCGCGACCTGGAAACCATCGAAGCGGCGATCAGTGCGGCGGAAACCGGGCACGTCGTGTTTGGCACCCTGCACACGAACAGTGCTCAAGGCACGGTCAACCGGATCATCGACGCGTTCCCCGGCAACTTGCAGGACCAGATTCGGACCCAGCTCGCTTCGACGCTGATCGGCGTGGTCGCTCAAACGTTGCTGCCCAAAATTGGTGGCGGTCGGTGTGCCGCCTACGAAGTCCTGAACGTCACGCCCGGCATCGCCAACCTGATTCGTGAAAACAAGACGTTCCGGATCAACTCGTCGATGCAGACGGGTGCCAAGTTCGGGATGCAGTTGATGGACGATGCCTTGTTCAATCACTGGAAAGGCGACCGGGTCTCGGTGGAAGACGTGTTGGCCAAAGCCCACCGTCCCGATGACTTGGCCAAACGGATCGTTCAAGCCCGACAAGGTCTGGGTGACGAACCCGTTCCGATCAAAGAAGACTGATCGCGTTGCGATCGAGCGGCTAGCAACTAGCGATTAGCTGTTAGCTCATGATGTTGCGAACCAAACCAGAATCCACAACCTGAAAAGCTAGTCGCTAGCAGCTAGTCGCTACCAACAGAAAGCTCTCCTGCCATGGCCCCACGTCGCATCGGACAGATCCTCGTCGACCTCGGTTTCCTCACCGATGATCAGCTCCAAATTGTGCTGGACGAACAAGAGCAGCAGCCCGGTGCGCTGTTTGGAAAAGTCGCCGAGGACATGCAACTGATCACCGACGAGCAGCTCATCCAAGGGCTCGCCGAACAGATGGGGATGCAGACGGTTTCGTTGGAAGACGCCAAGCTGGAACCGGAGGTGATGGAAAAGATCAGCGAAACGATGGCCCAGCTGTATCGGTGCGTTCCGATTCAGTTCGAGGGCAATTCGCTGACCATCGCGACCTGCGACCCACAGAACCTGAACATCCAAGACGAACTGCGGACGTTCCTCGGGTATGACATCAAGATTTTGGTGGCCACCGAAGCGGACATCAGCAAAACGATCACGAAGTACTACGACAGCGAAGCTGAGAGCGTCGAGAAACTGGTCGCTGAACTGGCCGAAGACGAAGAGCTGAAAGCGGCCGCCAGCTTGCTGGACAACGAAAAGTTCAACATCACCGACGCCGAAGCACTGGCCGATTCGGCGCCGGTTCGCAAGCTGCTCAACATGGTGCTGCTGTTGGCGATCAAGGACCACGCGTCGGACATTCACTTCGAACCGTTTGAAGACGAGTTCCGGATTCGGATCAAATCCGAGGGCGTGCTGTACGAGATGGTCCCGCCGCCACGTCACCTCGCGTTTGCGATCACGACGCGAATCAAAGTGATGGCCAACCTGGACATCGCCGAACGCCGGATGCCGCAGGACGGACGGATCGAACTGATGGTGGGCGGTCACCCCGTCGACCTTCGCGTTTCGGTGCTGCCAACAATCTTTGGTGAGTCGACCGTCATGCGGGTGCTCGACCGCTCGGTGGTGAACCTGTCGCTCGAAAACGTCGGCATGGACGAGGACATGATGGCGCGGTTCCGGTCGGCGATCGATCGCCCCAACGGGATCGTGCTGGTCACCGGCCCCACGGGATCAGGCAAAACGACCACGCTGTATTCGACCCTGTCGGAACTCAACGAGATTTCCGAGAAACTGATCACCACCGAAGACCCGGTGGAATACGACATTGATGGGATCATTCAGATCCCAATTGACTCCGACGCCGGGGTGACCTTTGCGTCCTGCTTGCGAGCGATTTTGCGGCAGGACCCGGACACGATCCTGGTCGGTGAAATCCGTGACTTGGAGACCGCCGAGATCTCCATTCAAGCGGCGCTAACCGGTCACTTGGTGTTCAGCACCCTGCACACCAACGACTCGCCCAGCACGGTCACTCGGTTGACCGACATGGGGATCCAGCCCTTCATGATTTGCGCGACCGTCGAAGCCATTTTGGCTCAGCGATTGGTCCGCCGAATCTGCACGGGCTGCCGCGAAAAGACCCGTGTCAGCAGCGACTTGCTGATGGAACTCGGGATGACCCGGGAGGAGATCGAAGCGACCGACTACTTCAAAGGCGTCGGTTGCGAGAAGTGCAACAACACAGGCTACAAGGGCCGGATCGCGCTGTTCGAGTTGATGATTCTCAACGACACGATTCGCGAAATGATCATGCAGAACGCCAGCACCGACGAGCTGCGAAATCAAGCCCAGAGCAATGGGATGGTGATCCTGCGAGAGTTCGGCATGAGCCTGGCTCGCGACGGAGTCACGACCCTGGACGAAATCGTCCGCGAAACCGTCGTTGACGGTTAGCGGCGAAGCCGCGGCTTCTAGCTTCTAGCTTCTAGCTTCTAGCTTCTAGCTTCTAGCTTCTAGCTTCTAGCTTCTAGCTTCTAGCGACTGGCGACTGGCGACTGGCGACTGGCGTTCCACTTAAAACGACAATCAGATGAAAGACTTTCGAGATTTGAATGTTTGGGCCAAGGCTCATGAATTCACGCTCTCGTTTTACAAAATCAATCAAAGGTTTCCAGGCGACGAGAAGGATGGATTGACGTCACAACTGAGACGTTCGGCTGCTTCGATTCCAACGAATCTGGCCGAAGGTTGCGGACGCGGAACCGATCGCGAACTGGCTCGCTTTTGCGACATCGCGATGGGATCCGCCAGTGAGGCGGACTATCCACTGTTGCTCGCAAAGGACCTTGGTTGCATCGAGTCATCGGCCTTTGACCTGATTTACGAACAACTCAACGAAATCCAACGCATGCTTCGCAGTTTCATCCAGCGACTTCGAAGCTCATGAAACAACTTGCACCACCCTTGTTCAGAAAAAGCTAACAGCTAACAGCTAGTCGCCTAGAACCGCGTTGCGTCCATGACCAATCAATCCAACTCCCATGAAGAAGCTAGAAGCTAGAAGCTAGTAGCTAGTAGCTAAGAACACCCAAGCCTGTGGCCCTGTGGCTCTGCGGCCCTTTTCACTTGAAGAAACAATCCCATGCCGACTTATACCTTTGAAGCGATGGACGCGACCGGACAAGAGATCCGGGACGAAATCGATGCGGCCAACGAGGACGAAGCTCAAACCACCATCCGCCAGATGGGTTACTTCGTCACCAAGATCGCCGTCAAAAAACAGGCGGCGGGGGCCACCAAGGCTGGCGGTGGCAAGAAACGTCCCTTCGCGATGGGTGGGGCGAAGACCAAACACATCTGCGCCTTCACACGTCAGTTGTCGATCTTGCAAGACGCCGGTCTGCCGATTCTGCGCAGCCTGAAGATTCTGGAAGGCAACCAGAAACCCGGCAAGCTCAAGAACGCCTTGATGGACGTTTGCGACGAGATCGAAGGCGGTTCGACCTTGTCCGAAGCGATGGCGAAGTGCCCCAAGGTCTTCAGTCGCTTGTACGTCAACATGATCAAAGCCGGTGAGGCCGGCGGTGCGTTGGAAACGATCCTCAACCGGTTGGCCGACTTCTTGGAGTCAGCCGAATCGCTCAAGCGGAAGGTCAAAGGGGCGTTGATCTACCCGGTCATCGTGGTCTTGGTTGCTGCGTTGATTCTGACGTTCATCATGTTGTTCATCGTCCCAACGTTCGAAAAGATGTTCGACGAGTTTGGTTTGGATCTGCCAGCCCCAACGGTGCTGTTGATCGCGATGAGCAATTACATCGCGGGTTATTGGTTCCTGTTGATCGCGATGCCGGTTTGCGCGTTGATCCTGATCAAATTGATGAGGAAGTTCAAACAGGGGCGGGTTGGGTTTGACATGTTCATCATCCGGGTGCCGATCTTTGGCACCTTGATCGAAAAGAACATTCTGGCTCGGACCACGCGGACACTGGGGACCCTGATCAGTTCCGGGGTGCCGATTTTGGAAGCGCTGAACATCACGCGAGAAACGGCGGGCAACGCCATGTTCGAGCGGATGTTCACGGGCGTCAGCAACCAGATCCGAGAAGGGGAAGTGATCAGCAAGCCGTTGAAGGAATTCTCGGTGTTGGGTTTCCACCCCATGACCGCGATCTTCTGGGCATTGTTTGGATCGTTCCCCGGGATCATGGTCCTGAGCGTCGCGTTGACGGCCAAGGGCGGCAAGCTCGATGACGGCACCATGGTCGAGATGCTGACGTTCATGTCCTTGTACATGATCGCCGGTGGATCCGTGCTGTGCGTGTTGTTTTACCTGACCAAGATCAAAGGCCGGGTGGTCGATGACCTCGTCGTCAACATGGTCGACGTCGGGGAAGAGACCGGTGAGCTGGACACGATGCTGTACAAGGTCGCCGACACGTATGACGAAGAAGTCCGGATCATGACCGACGCTCTGACCGCGTTGATGGAGCCCTTGATGATTGTGTTCCTCGGCGTCGCGGTGGGTTTCATCGTGATCAGTTTGTTCATGCCGTTGGTGTCGCTGATCTCCGGATTGACTTAGAGACCCGATCTTTTGTTGTTAGTCGGATTCGCCAGGATTCGGTTCTCGCAAAATCAAAATTTTGACCCAACACACCTGTTTTACTTTCAATCGCACCGCCGTGTGCTTCGCAAGTTGCGTGAAGCGGACGACCGCCCACACCATTTCCCTGTTCCGAGAGTAGCGATGAACGCTCGATCCAATCTCCTGCAGCCAGCCCCCGTGGCCCCCAAGACCCGCTCCGCCTTCACGTTGGTGGAGATGTTGGTGGTGATCAGTATCATCGGCATCTTGGCGGCGGTCCTGATCCCGGCGGTGACCAATGCGGTCCGAACGGCTCGCGTGACAAGTTTGCGTCTGGAGATCACGGCCTTGGAAGGTGCGGTCGAGCAGTATCAACAGAAGCATGGCGATTACCCGCCAGACTTCTCGAGTTGGGCGATCGTCGAGCGGCACTACCGCAAGGCGTTCCCACGAATGTCAACGAACGACTATGAGCTTCTAGTGAATATGTTGCACTCAAGCGGGACTTATGATGCCACTCAACTCGACCGTGGCGAAGTGTTGGCTTGGACTTTGGGCGGGTACAGCGATGACACGCAACGCCCCTTCACTGGGCCAGGTGGTCCGTTGGCTTGGACAGGGGACGGCACGAATTCCTATGGCGACGCCACGGTCACTGACCTTGATCGCCAGAACCCTGCTAATTTTCAAGTGAACATCGACCGCCCCAATGCCTTGATGGACTTTGAAACCTCACGGTTGGACTACAGCGAGGTTAACGATGGTGCGGCGATGATTGGATCAAACCGACGGTTGTCCAGCGATGGCGACCTGTTCTTGAGTTTTCGCTCCGATTCCGAGGGAGCTCCGTTCGTGTATTTCGATTCTCGAACTTACACCTTGTATGATCCGAATGTCTCGTCGGGTGCAGGGGACTTCAATGGGTATGGTTCATCAACCTACGGTTATGTTCGCCCTTATCTTTCCACCAATGCAAACCAGAACCGTTCGGGCGCAAACTATACCGATCAAGCGGCTGCCCTTGGTGCTTGGCAGTTTGTGAATCCAAATACTTTTCAGATCATCAGTGCCGGGTTGGATAATAACTTTGGTGCCACCGCGTCGTATGACGTGAATGGTGATTCAAACAACGAGCCAATCTATTTTCAATACGACTCGGGGGCGGCCATCGCACCTCGTGCTGGTGTTGCGACGCCTACGGACCTGATTGTCAGTAGTGTCTCGAAGTACCAAGAATCGGCCTTCGGCGATATTGAGCAGTACCCGGCTGACAACATCACCAACTTCAGCAACGGCACGGTCGTTGATGACGTTCCTTGATGAATGAGCGATCTGTTTATCAGTCATTCAGCGCGGTGCGTTGTGAATTCGGGCTTGAGGTTTTTCAATGATTCCAAACAAACAATCGAACGCAGGCTTCACGCTGGTCGAGATTCTGGTCGTCATGGTGGTGATCGGAATCATGGCCAGCATGGTGATGGCCGCCGTCCAAGGCGTCACCGCCAGCGCGCGAACATCTCGCACCCGCACGATCGTTGGATTGATTGACAACGTCATTCAGGAGAAGTACGAGTCTTACAAGTACCGTTCGCTGCCAGTTGAGATTCCGACCACGGATTATCTGGCTGGTGTGACCGGATCAACACTCTCGTTTGAAGTGATGGGGACGGAAGCCGCGCGGGTCCGCCTGAACATGATTCGAGATCTTCAGCGAATGGAGATGCCAGATCGGTACTCTGATTTTATGGGTGCTACCTGGGCACCTGCTTCGGTCTACGGATCGGCCAATCGTGTCATGATCGACACCGCTGACATCGACGGCGATGGCGACACCACCGAAATCATTGGAACCCGCCAGGAACGTTCTTCACGCCTTCCATTTTCAATGTCGTGGTTCTCCAGTGGATCGGCACCTTCACTGGTTCAATCCTATCAAAACCGGGTTCCGACAACGGCGACAGAAGAGTTTCAAAGTGCCGAGTGCCTGTACCTGATTCTCGCGACCTCGTACTCGGCGGGGACTCCCGCCATTGATGCAATCCCGACGAGCAACATCGGGGACGTCGATGGCGATGGCATGTTTGAGATTCTCGACGGATGGGGGTTTCCAATCGGATTCATCCGTTGGCCGATTGGGTACGACGACCCTGATGGAGCTTTGGATCTCAATACCCCTGATGAATTCGATCTGTTCAAATCGGATTTTTATTACACCGTCCAAACGCCACCTGCCCCGTCCTCGGCTTCGGTCCTGCCGGCCGTCAACGTCAATGGTGGAGCTTACGGTGCACCGTGGGCGTTGCGTCCATTGATCATTTCATCTGGTGAAGACGGCGAATTTGGGATTGCGTTCAATCCAGTCAACTCAGCCGGGAGTGCTTTGCAGGCGTATGACTACTCGGCGTCCACTTGGGCATGGCCGAAGAATGCAGCCAACATGGGAGTCGAATTCGAAGGGCGCGGCACCTCGGATTACGACTGGGTGGATCCTTATATGCGTCGATTCATTGCTGCCAATGATCCTGGGATCATTGATCGGACCAGCGCGACCTATGCCACGGACACCGATCGACGACTGCCGGGTGAAGAATTGACAGGACGTGCCAGCGATGTGTTGACTGACAACATCACCAACTTCTCTCTGCAGGTGACTCAATGAACGCGTTGATGCCTCTCACGCGACAAGTGAGTTTGACACGGAGTTCGATTCGAACCTCCGAGCGAAGAACACCTGGGTTCACGCTGGTTGAACTGTTGATCGTGATGTCGATTTTTCTATTGGTCTCTGCCATTGCATTGCCAACTGTTCGGACGTTGATCAGCGATCAAAAGGTCAGCCAGGCGTCACGCACCATTGTTGCCTACCTGGATGAAGCTCGCAGTCGTGCCATTTCAGAAGGACGCTTTGTCGGTGTGCGGATCGAGCGAGCCAGCGGTGCTGCGACGGTGGACTTCCGGACCGCGGCGGGAGTTCGTCTTCGCCAACTGAGAGGCGTGCCTCCATACACGGGTGAAGCGGCGGACGCGAGGGTCACTTTCAATTACCCAACACCAGGTGCTTCGACCGCGGGTTTGGAGTTCTCGGGAGTCAAAAATCAGCTGTTATTGTTGTACACCGATCCAACGGCTTCTCTTTACGGTGATGATCTCAATGCGCCTATCAAAGATGGCGACTTGATCGAGTTGCCAGGTGGACGCTATTTCCGCCTGGACTTGGGTGATTACACAGGCAGTTTCGCTTCAGGCGGCACCGACATCGTGCCGGCGACGATCGATTTGGATTCGCCGGTCTCCGGCATCACCGCCTCTTTTTCAAATGCCTTCCCGGTGATCCATCAGCCGATCGACGGTGCGTCGGTGCCCTACCGCATTCACCGATCGCCGGTTGTCTCGACCAGCCAAAGTCTCACGTTTCCTCGTGGCATCGTGGTGGACATGACCTATTCCGGCATCGGGATTGAAGGCAATCAATTTGCTGCTCAAGGCACATTGGCAAACCAACCGCTTGAGATCGTGTTTGGTCCAGACGGTCGTGTTGAAATGACTTCCATTGATGCGGTCGGAAACCAGGGGCTTCCGACCGGTTTGATTTTCCTCTGCATCGGCGACAGCGATGGTCTTCAACCAGCAACCCCATTCAATGCTGATCCACGTACGCCAGCCAACTTGATGAATCAGGATTCGCTTTGGATTGTGATCAACCCAGCGACGGGCCGCTGCGTGGTTGCTCCCAACGCTTCGGTGAGTTCGACAGCGTCGATGCCTGCTGCCCTTCGCGACGCACGGTCGTTGGCGATCCTTTCAGACACCTTGGACGCAACCCCATGATCTCTCGCATCTCATCCATTCCACGTGCTGCCATCACACTGATCGAAGTGATCTTCTCCATTGGAGTGATCATGATCGGCCTTCTCGGTCTGCTTTCCGTCATGCCATTGGCGGGAGGTCGCGCTCGAGACGCCGTGTCGTTGAGCGTGGGTGCTGAGATGGGGGACACGATTGCAAAGAATGTTTCGATCCGCAAATGGTTGGGCAACGGAAATCTTGCGGAAATGTCCGGCGGCAACGCGGTTGGCTACGATTTTGCCTCCAACCAATTGGAAATCACTTCCTCAGGAACAGCGCTGCCGGGAATCTGCATCGACCCGCTTTACTACGCTGTTCAGGGTGGCAGCAGCACAGCATTCAACAGTTACGACGACAGTGTTTTTCCTTACTATGTTGCCGCTCATGACCCGCTACTGAATCCAGCTAACTCCGACTCAACCTGGGAGCCTCCGAGCATGTTCCCTTGGTCTGCCGGGGAGGCGGGAAGCGCACCGCGACTGACCCGTGTTGGTCTGTCGGGGGCGAGTGCCGAGTTGGCGCGGACGATCATTGAGAGCGTCAATGATCTGGTGGTGCAGCAACCGAAAGACACAACGATCCCTGCCAAGTTAACCGGATTGGATTCTGGTGAGATGGATTATGGGCGGCGAATCCCAACCGGCGAATTCAGCTGGATCGCAACGCTGGTGCCGTCCGAGAACAGTCGGTTTGCTCACCTGTCGATTGTGGTGATGCGGAACCGAGTGGCGGACATTGACTTTCCCACGGTTGCGTTGACTCCTCCGATTCTTCCCGAGATGAACGGGATGAGTGAACGAGTCGCTCAGGTCACATTTGCGTCTGGTTTCTCAGGTGGTGCGGGAGGAGTGGTTCACTTGACCGCTTCCGCCACCACTTCGTCGGAACTCGCTCCCAATGACTGGGTGATGTTGTCACGTCGGCTTCCCGACAGCACTCAGGTTTTTCGATGGTATCGAGTCGTTGCGGTGGACCAGGAACCCGAGGAGATCTTTGCGTATAGCAATTCCGAATTGGAAACTGGTTTGGCTGCCCTTCCGACGCCTCAAACAGGGATCAATCGCACCACGGAAGAACTTTGGCGACGACGTGTTTCCTTGGATGGTCCGGATTGGGAGTTTGATTTCACGACAGATCCAGTTTCTGACAACTCCTTTTACGACAACACCTTTGCCACGATGGTCCAGGGCGTGGTTTCGGTGACCGAACGCTTGGTCCCCTGGACCGACCTTTGACGCTCGTTCAATTCAGCCAGCCGAAACCACCTTCGACACTCTTCTCTCTTCTTCCTAGAAACGCGCGGACCAATGCCATGAAACGGTCGCCAACGAATAAAAACAGCGGGGTCATCCTGCTCGTCGTGCTCAGCATGCTGACGTTCTTCAGCGTGTTGGTTGCTGCCTTCTTGGTTTTCAGCAACCAAGCTCGGCAAGCATCATTCGCCATCGCGTCACGAAACGTCAAGCAGAGCCATCCAACCAGCTTGCTCGACGAAGCGTTGATGACCTTGATTCGTGGGACGAACGACGGAACCAGTCCGTTCTTTGGCGAAGATTTGCTGAGTGACTACTACGGACGCACCGATTTCTCGGCGTTGCAGGTGCGAACGGGAACCGTCGCAGCGATCCTGAACAATTCGTTCTTGCGATTCTCGGTCGCCAACGACACAACGGTCACGGGCAGCAAGTTGCTCTCCACGGCGGTCATTGACGATCTCTACACGGGCCGCGTCATCACCTTCACTTCGGGCAATTTGACCGGTCGTTCGTTTCGAATTTTACGATCCATTTCCACGGGGGCGGGATTGCATGATTTTATCGTGTCCGCGGACGCTGAATTGGGAGCCTTCGTTCCGGTTGCGGGTAACACGATCAGGATGAACGGTGTCCCACGGAATGCAGTGGGAATTGGGTTCAACGGCACGAATGTCACGGCAACTGCGCCAAGAACCACTGCTGCGTACGGAAACGTTGGGTTTTCCCTTCCCCTTGCAGTTCAGCCCAATCTGCTGGACGACAGTGTTGATAAGAGCACCTTTGTCGCTACCGCTGGGAGTGACTTCGACGAGAGTTACGACGCTGCCGATTTCAACAATTGGTTTCTCAGCTACCGCGATTCGAGCGGCGTTGTTGTCCCATCGTTTCATCGCCCCTCGGTCATCAATTACATCCTGAATGAAACCACGACTTGGGATGCTCCACCCACGAATGGGTATTCCGATGTGGTCGCAAGCATCGCGAGAGGAACGTTTCGGCCGATCCCGATTGCCGAGAATCAGTTGCGGCCACTCATGGCAGGTGGATCAGAGGCGGTTCACTCTCGTTTCAATGGTGGCAATCCTAGTTTTGCGCTTCGTGCTCCGCTTCCGATGCAGCAAACGGGAGGAGCCACTCCCAACTACGACGCGGCTCGTGCTCGTTTGAATCAGTTGGCGAGTGCTTTGATCGAAGGCCCTTGGGACGTCGACAACGACTTTGATGGAATTCCCGACAGCATTTGGGTCGACATGGGTTTGCCTCTGGTGACTTCACCTGAAGGCAAGCTGCTCCGGCCCCTGATCGCTCCCATGATCCGCGACATGTCGGGACGTTTGAACGTCAATGCCCATGGCAATTATGCGTTGATCAATCAAGGAGCAGGTGTCAACCAAATCGTTGGCGACTGGGCGGGCACAGCCGGAGTGTCCCAGTTTGCTTTCCGCGGTCTTGGCTTTGGTCCGGCGGAGATCAATATTCCTGGCACTGCTACCCAACTCTTTCCACTGCTTCGTGGGCGATATCAAGTTGGATCCGCGACTAGCGAAATGGTGCCCGGTCGAACGGGCGTGGACGCGTTGGGAATTTTGACGGCGAGCGCCCGTCCAGCATCTCTCGTCGGTGCTGGTGTTTACGGCAATTCCGTTGATCCCTACGGACGTGGCGGTTACGCGATGTCGCTCAGCGGTGACCTTGTCCCTGCCAATGATGGTGACACCGCAGTGCTCTCTCCTGTTGATCTTGGCGAGGCACTTGGAGATGATCCGGCAACAACGAGCTTTGTTGAACCGACTTCGGACGAATTGGTCGACAACCCTTACGAGTCCGACCCAACTGGTCGTCTGAGCGGCGACCGTCGCTACACGGAAGACGAGCTCGAGGCCATTGTTCGTGCGAATGAGTTTGACAGTGAAATGCTGCCAACACGATTGACGGAGTTGGTCAGGCCGCTGGTGACAGCGGAACCAGGATTGGTCAACGCAATCACGACGACCAGTCTTTCCGATGATTCGCCCTATGCGGGCGTCAGTGCGGCGTCGGCCTACGACGAATTGCGTTCACTCATCACCGCGATCGGAGGGGCTGCTCTCACAAATGCTCAACTCAATGATTTGGTTGCCCCCGAGTTGCGTTTGGCCAAACGCCTGGATATCAATCGCCGCATCGGAAACGGGGTGGACGACAACGCCAATGGCGTGGTGGACGAACCGCGTGAGTACAACGTGGCGGTCTACGATGACGATGGCAACGATATCGTCGATGGCACCAGTGAAACGACCGGGGCGGAGACGGAAGCATTCCAGTCTTACGCGGGACAAACGGTGGATGCGAACTTCCTCGGGGTAGCTCCTGACTACGTCCGTGATGATTCCGATCCGGTTCCCCCACGGCAATTGCTCGCTCGTCACTTGTATGTCTTGATGATGATCATCAGCGACGATCTGCGGAACAACTATCCCGGATACGGTGATATGATTTCTCCTGCTGTTCCAACCTCGGATCCGGAGGCGTATCGAGCACGGCGACTGGCACAGTGGGCGGTGAACGTCGTGGACTATCGTGATTCCGATTCGATCATGACCCGGTTCCCCTATGACCCCAACCCGTTCGATGGCTGGGCGGTCGCCGATGATCTCGACGGTGATGGCGTGATTGATACCACATCGACACCCGATGAACGTTTTGGCACCAGCACAACCATGCCAACTGCCCAAAGTCCTGTCGTCTTCGGATGCGAACAACCCGAGTTGTTGTTCACCGAATCCTATGCGATGCATGATGTCCGGGTGCGTGATACCGATCTCGACACGGACAACAAAAAGGGGAACATGGCGCCTGACGAGGACGAGGACACCGATCAAGTTCGCATTCCTCAGGGATCGCTGTTTTTGGAATTGTATTGTCCTCGGCGACGCGTCATTGCTCCGAATGTGGATCCCAACACGGCAGGAATCCCTCGTGAGCTTTACGACGTCAACACCTCTGGTACCAACGTTGCCTATTCGCTCGATCTGGACCGTACGATCACGACCTACTTCGACGGAACCACATGGGGTGACACTTCAACGGCGGATGTAGAAATTCCTATCTGGCGGATCGCCATCAGTGAACCGCACTTCGATACGGGAACGGCTGCCAACAACCCTGTCGGCCAAGGGAACTCGCCAGTGGAGTTGCGAGACACACTTCCAGACACGCTCTCATTTCAACCCGAGCTTGGGAATCTCAATGCAATGGACGAGATTGATTTGACAGCAGGGAATCTTGATCTGAATCGATTTGTGTTCTTCACGGACTACGCATCCATTGCTGATCTGCAAGACGCGATTTTACCGATTCCGGATATCACGGAGCAGGCAAGTGTCTTTTTCAGTCGGAGCGGCACGGCAGCTTCGTTGTTCCCCGAACAGTATCTGACGATCGCTCCCCGAGTGACAACCACATTCGGCAGTCAAAGCTACACCGCCGGCCCAACGGCGCCGAGCCAACAGGTGTTCGAGATTCAGAACACGGCACCGGCAGTCGGGCTGATTCAGTTCGATGCGGCCGGAACGACGTTGACTCCGGATACCACCACCAACATTCTTCCGGGACTGTCGTTGCCCATTTCTGGATTTGCTGCGGGGGATTGGACCAACACGGCTGCCACGTCACCGAACGGCATTGGTTTGAATGTTTCGGAACCTCTCGCGATCAATGCAGGGGACTACTACGCCGAACCAACCAATCGTTATATCAACGCTCCCAACTATCCTGCGGTGGATGCCTATGTCGAGATCGACAGTGGGGCCAATCTCATCGCAGGGGCCGTCCGTGACCGACCCGAAGACATGCGAGTCAACGGCCCAATCCGACAGTTGACTGAAGCCTTTGCGGCCGATCCGGCGACGGTTGCAGACCCAATGCTCGGAACGGTGCCGAATTATCGCACCGCGTTCTTGCAGCGGCTTGCTGATCCGACACGGGGATTCCATCCGACGTTGAACCCTTATCGGACCGTGGATCAAATCGCAATCGATCTGACGATCTTCAGTGGCGAGGACACGGCGTCAAGTGTGACGAGCGGTGGCAACGCACCTGCCACTCCAACCACGGAGCTTGCCTACGCAACGGAAAGCCGCCAGCGGGATGGGGTTGGAATGAATGGGGTTGGCAGCAACGTCCTGTATTCCTACAGCACGGAAGTTCCAGCGACCGTGGCTCCACCGATGGCTCCGGGCGGGACTGACTTCTTCAATCTTGGGGCCGCACTCGAGACAACGTTCAATTATCTGAACACCAACTTCGGTGCACCAGTGACCACCCCTGTGCGTGGGCGTCCGGCGGTCCCGTTTGCAATGCACCCGTGGTTGAATCGTCCGTATGCCACGCCGCACGAGCTGATGTTGGTGCCGGCCTGTTCGGCGGGGCGACTGTTCGAAGAATTCAGCGTGGTGGATCCTGCGAATCCGGATCCAGAGATCCTACCGGAGACCAGCACCACGACGACGGACCCGGCCTACGCGGAGACATTTGTCTCGCCCTTCCGGCACCTGCTGAATTTCTTTCATAGTGAGAATGTGAAACACTCTGGTGCTGCCCCTGCTGCGGAGTTCAACGCCCTGTTTGACTTCGTTGGCACCCCGCCTCCGTTCCGAGGTGAATCGGTTCCCATTCCACCTGCACTGATCAGTGCAACTCCGTTGGCACCCTTGTACTCGGCACCATTCAACTTCGTGGAAGACAATCGACGAATCGGGAAAGTCAATCTCAACACCATCGAGGAATTCTCGACTTGGAAGGGACTGATGCAGGGCCATCTGAATGCAGGTGAATACACCACTGCTGCGGGTGCTGGCACGGCAACTCAGCTGTCATACAACGAATTCGTGAAGTCTCGCCGCGGTTACGTTCCAACTGGAACTAAAACGACGGTGATGGATGCAGACGCAACGACTCCGGTGAACTACTTGCCCAATCAATTGGATCCACGCTTTCCCACGCAGTTCGCGGGCGTCTTCAAGCGATCCACATCGGGCCACCGCGCACCTGAAGTTCGCAATTTGGGCACAACAGCCCTGGATGAATCGGAAGATCTAAGACGTCGCAGGGTCAATGTTGGTTTGCTGCGAGCGGCAGGTCGGCTAGACGAACAGGAATCGGCTGGCGGAACATCGCCGAATGAAGTTTCGTTGTTCGTTCGTGAGTCAACACAGACGCCTGCTGTGGGGGCAACGAATTTGTCGCAAGACCGGAATCGCAATGCGTTCCTGAAATACCAGACGGTGAATCGGATGCCAAATCTGGTGTCAGATAATTCGCAAACCTTCCTCGTTCGGATGACGCTGGGCTTTTTCGAGGTCGATGCGACCAACACAAAGAACTTGGGGGCGGAGTACAACGAAGACAAAGGCGAGAACCAGCGGTATCACGCGATGTTCATCATTGATCGATCGATTCCGGTTGGCTTCATCCCTGGCCAAGATGTCAACGCGCGGGACACGGTCGTTTTCGAACGGTATTTCCAATGAGGACGCGTCCGTAGTACCGCTCCGCTTCTCGAGTGATCCATCATGAAACTTTCTATCTTCGATTCCACGAATTTGCGACCTATCCAGCTCATGTCTCGCAAGCCAAACGCTCGTGCCGCTTCCTGTCAACGTTGTTGCACGACGTCGGCGAGAGGCTTCACGTTGGTGGAGATGTTGATTGCGATGACGGTCACGTTGTTGATGATGGCGGCAGTCGCGCGGGCGTTTGCCTTTGTCGGAGCGAGAATCCGAGAGAGTCGTGGCAATGTGCAATTGGCGAATGAGTTGCGTGACATCACCACGAGGCTCAATGATGAGACGACCCGTTGCACGGTCAGTCTGACGCCAACAACCGGTGGGCCAGATCCCTCGGGTTATTTCATGTACTACGAGGGGCCGGTGACCGACGCAACTTCATCGCTGTTCCGCGCGGGGCTGAATGCGGATGGGACGGTGGATGTTCCGGACTCCCGTTACGGGGACTTCGATGACTACCTTGCCTTCACCGCAATCGCGCCCAAGGGGAGTTGGTTTTCGGGAAAGGTTCCTCGATACATCCTGGATCAACGAGCGGCGGATTTAGCGGGGACGGCTTACAGCATCCCTTCGGACAACATCTCGACGCCCGATATCGATGAGAGTCAGGTTCCGTTTGAGCCGGTGATGATCCGGTCTCGCTATGCAGAGATTGTGTACTTCGCGAGTCCCGAGTATCCCGACGTGGCTGCGGACGACCCGGACTATCTCCGTTATGTCGACGTGGACGGCGACACGGATTTGGGAAGCGGGACGGCGTCGGAGAATGGGCTGCCCGATCGGATGAAGATCCATCGGCGAGTCTTGCTGATTCGGCCAGATTTAAACCTCTCCACAGGGCCGCTGCCGATTCAGAGCCGAACGGTTGGCGGCACCTCGGTGCCATTCATGCGGGCGGACAATTGGCCTGACGCAACCACGGCCACCGTTCGCGGCACCGCCCCAGTTGCTTCCGGGTGGGCATACGGCATGGCAGGCGTGCATCAACAATGTGACCTGTCGGTACGTCGGGTATTCAATGCGGCGGGCACTCCCACTGCCAATGTCGCAGCCAACTCCCTTTCAGATCTGTCCATTCCGCACAACCGCTTCGCACACGTTCGGGTTCCCAATTCGGTGTTGACTGGTTCGGGGGGATCTGCCCCCACTTCGATGCCGGTATTGGCGTTGTCTGGTCCTGCAACCATCTTGAACATGCTCAATCTCTCCGCTTCCACTCCACGCTTGGCGCCACCGCTTTCCAGTGCTGGTGCGGCCGCGGTTGTCACCCCGAGCCGACTGTGTGGTTTCTTGCGACGTGAACTTGTGCTTGGCGACGACAGCACGCATCTCAATCCGGGTAAGTATTGGGGCGCTGATCGTCGAGGAGAGGATGTGGTGGTCAACAATGCACTCAGCTTCGACGTCAAAGTCTACGACCCCGAAGTCTCTTTGTTCGAGACGAACACGGGGCTTGTTGTCAGTCCGAATGACGCTGGGTATCGCGAAACTCTGCTGGACGCAATCACCAATTCAGAGACGCCGGTTTTGACGGGAGGATTCGTTGACCTCTGTTACCCGGTGCTCGCCGGGGGATCTCTTCGAGGTTGGCAAGCCCGTTATCTGGACCGAGTGAACACGACCACAGGATCGACGATCGCAGCGACGCCAGACTATCTCACCACACCTTTCTCTGGTTTGGATTCATTCTCCAATGCCTCGCAGTCGTATTCCAATCCGCTCTACCGTTCAGGACGTCTGCTGACGTCGGCGGTCAATACGATTTCGCTCTTCCAGCCTGCCTTCGATACCTACACTTCGTGGTACGAAAAAGACGGCTTCCTTCAGGGGCGAGTGAGCGCCACGGCTGAGGGGACTCGGTGGACCACCACGGCCGGGGCGACCGCTGACCTTGGTGCTGATGGCATGGAAGGATTGGGCATCTATCAAGCCGGAGTCGCATCCGTCATCGGACGATACGGGCCGGACGACCTGGGCGAACGAGAAACGTTGCCACCGTTCGTCGCGACGCCCGAAGCCGTTCAGATTTCGGTTCGTTTGGAGAATCCCACCACGCGGCAAATTCGCCAGGCCAGTGTGACGGTGCGGGATGAGTGAGAGTCAGAGTGGGAAAGGGGCTCCGGACCACAGGGACTCCAATTCGTAGGCCAGGTTCCACCTGGCGCTGGTTCCGCGCGAGGGAACTCGGAGCTTGCGTCGTTGGTCGCTGGATTCACTAGGTTCCGTAGGGTCCCTCGCTGACGCGTCGGGTTGTGAAGTGTTGGTAGCTGGATTCGCCCGAATTCAAAGACGTGGGTTGGTGGGCGGTCCAAATTCTTGGCGAATTCGGCGACGAGTGGCGAGTATGAGAAGATGAGCTGCCAAGCTTGTCGACATCGCAACACGCCGGTGAGCGAGGGACCGCACCACCATCCCCCACGACGGCCCCATCCGGGGCGATGGCGGCAATCGAACGTCGGGTTTTCATTTCGAGGGGCTTAGAAGCCCATCGTACGGAGCACGGAGCACGGAGCACGGAGCACGAGCTAGGAGCTAGGAGCTAGGAGCTAGGAGCTAGGAGCTAGGAGCTAGGAGCTAGGAGCTAGGAGCTAGGAGCTAGGAGCTAGGAGCTAGGAGCTGGCCGGCTCCGCCGGCCTAACAATCGGCCCAGGTTCGGCCGTGGGCGACGTCGACTTTCAGGGGCACGTCCAGTTCCATCACGCTGGTCATCGATTCGCGAATCAAATCGGACAGGGCGTCCAGTTCTTCGTCGGGGGATTCGAGCAGCAGTTCGTCGTGGATCTGCAGCAGCAGACGGGCTTGCAAGTCGCTCTGTTTCAATTGCTCGTGGACTCGCAGCATGGCCAGTTTGATCAGGTCCGCTGCGGTGCCTTGAATCGGCATGTTGATCGCAATGCGTTCCGGTTCCGTGAGGCTGCGGCGTTTCGATTCGGGCAGGTTGGCGAGGTCGCGAACGCCTTTGATCTCTCGCCGACGACCCAACATGGTTGTCACGTAGCCTTCGTTTCGGCAGCGGGCCAGGGTGTCCATCATGAACGCTTCGACACCCGCGTAGCGCTGGAAGTACAACTCGATGTAATCCCGTGCTTCGTCGTTGCTGATGCCGAGTGTCTTGGCCAACCCAAACGGGCTTTGCCCGTACACGATTCCGAAGTTGATGGTCTTGGCGATCCGCCGCAGGTCGCTGGTCACTTCCGATTCTTCGATGCCGTTGACTTCGGCGGCGACTCGCGTGTGGATGTCGGCGTCGTCGCGGTAGGCACTGATCAAGGCTTCGTCACCGCTGTAGTGCGCGAGGACTCGCAGTTCAATTTGCGAGTAATCGGCGCCGAGTAGCGACCAGCCTTCTTGACCGGCGGTGAACGCGGCCCGGATCGCTTTGCCTTGCTCGGTTCGAATCGGAATGTTTTGCAGGTTCGGTTCGCTGCTGCTGAGTCGGCCCGTGGCCGCGACGTCTTGCCGGAAAGACGTGTGGACGCGCCCGGTTTTTTCGCAGATCAATTGCGGCAGGGCATCGATGTAGGTGTTCTTGAGCTTGGTCGCTTGGCGGTACTGCAGGATGTGCTGAGCGATCTCGTGGTTGACCGCCAATTGGCTGAGCACGTCGGCATCGGTGCTGACCCCGGTCTTGGTTTTCTTGATCACCGGCAGGCCGAGTTCTTCGAACAGGACCACGCCGAGTTGCTTGGGGCTGTCGAGGTTGAACTCGTGTCCGGCGGAGGAGAACACGAGTGCTCGCAGGTCCGCGATTTCCTTTTCGAATCGCTCGCTCATTTGGGCCAGCGTGCCCGCGTCGACATGGATGCCGTTGAATTCCATTTCGGCCAGCACATCGATCAGCGGCATTTCGACTTCATCGAACAAGCCATCCAAACCGGACTCGGTCAATTCGTCGCGGAGCGTGGGGGCGACTCGAATGGGCACGTCGACGTCTTCGCAGGCATAGGGGGAAACGTCGTCGACGGGGACTTGGTCCATCGTGATTTGTTTCTTGCCCGTCCCGATCAGTTCTTTGATGGAGAGGTTGTCGTGATTGAGTTTGCGTTTGGCGAGGTCGTCCAGCCCATGGTTGCGGCCTCCGGAATTGAGCAGGTAGTCGGCGACCATCGTGTCGAGTGTGATGCCGCCGAGCTGCACGCCGGCGGAACGCAGCACGATCATGTCGAACTTCAGGTTGTGGCCGACCTTCTCGATCGTGGAGGATTCGAAGACCTCGCGGAGGGTTTCGATCACCACGGACTGCTCGATGGTTGGATCTCCGGCGGGGGCGCGGACGGGAATGTAGGCGGCTTCGCCGGATTGCCACGCGATCGAGATGCCGACCAAGTCGCAGCCTCGGGCTTGGGTGCTGGTCGTTTCCGTGTCGATGGCGAGGACGGTTTGCTTGGCGAGTTCTTGGGCCAGGGCGTTCAGTTCGCTTTCGTTGGTGATGGTTTGGTAGCGAGATTCCCAGGCCGGTGGTGGTTCTTCCACCGGGGCTTCCCCGCCGAGCAATTCTGCGGCGCGACCGCGGAGGCGACGAAAGCCGAACTCTTGCAGCAACGCGTCGACGCGTTCGAGGTCGGCGGCGGAGCGGACGCAGCGGTTCCAGGGGATCGGTGATTCGACATCGCGTTTGAGTTCGACCAGTTCACGTGACATCATCGCCGCCTCGCGGCCGTTCATCAGGTTCTCTTTGCGTTTCTTTCCCGAGATCGACTTGGCGTTGTTAAGAATCTCTTCCAGGGTGCCATGCTTTTCCAGCAGTTGCTGGGCGATCTTGGGGCCGATCAGGGAGATGCCGGGAACGTTGTCGACTGGGTCGCCGACGAGGGCCTGGTAATCGACGACTTGGTCGGGCCGGATGCCCCACAGTTCTTGCAGTTCGGCGGCGTCGATCTCTTGGTCCTTGCGGATGTTGTAGATCTTGGTTTGTTCGCTGATCAGTTGCCGGCAATCTTTGTCGCTGGTGACAATCAGGCAGCGGCCGCCGGCGTCTTCGACTTTCGCAGCGACGGTGGCCAGCAGATCGTCGGCTTCGAAGCCGCCCTGTTCGATGATGCCGATGCCCATCGCGTCGATGGCTTGTCGGATCAGAGGGATTTGTTGGCGAAGTTCATCGGGCATCGAGTCCCGGTTGGCTTTGTATTCGGGATACAGCTCGTTTCGAAACGTGACCTCGCTTTTGTCGAACGCGGCGATCAAGAAGTCCGGGTTCTTGCGTGAGAGCAATTCCAGCATGTCGCCGACGAAGCCATAAACGGCGGAGACAGGCAGCCCTCCGGTGCTGGTCATCGGCGGCAAGGCGTGGAAGACCTGGTAGATCAACGAGTGAGCGTCGACGACGACGACGAGTTTGCCGGTCAGGTCGGGGACCGGATCGTCGGTGGTTTCCGGGATGGGGCGTTGCAGCACAGCGGGCAAGGCATCGTCGGCGATTCGAACCGCGTCGTGCCGTTGCTTGCGTTCCTCCTGTGTTTCGCGATCGGCTCGCGGGCCCGAGTGAGAAGCGTCCAGGGGCGCAGCTTCGGAGGAAGTCGGTGCGTGGGATTGCCGGGCGGCGTGGGTTGGCAGCGGCGTCACGCCTTTGCCCGCGACGGACGGAACGGTCTCGGCGTTGGGGCTGGGGGTGAACCCGCGGGTGGCGGACAGTTTGTTCGGGTCACGCTCTGCGGCGGGGGTGTCGCTCGGGCCGGGGGCCGATGCTGTCGCGTCTGGCGTGGATTCGGCGACTTGGTTGGCAGCGGAAGCGGCCGCTGCGGGGGCCTCGTCGAACCCGCTGAACAGCATTTGGTCGTCGTCGTTCTGTTTGGGGCGGGGTCGAGATTTGGCCATGGGAACCGTGAACAGGTGGCGAGGCGTCGAGAAGGGCAACTTGGCGTGGGGCTGGCGAGAGCATACCGCGATCGATCGAAATCGGGCAGTTTGGATCGGCGAACTCATGGCCGCGAAAGACGAATCGGGGAGGATTGTGCTGGTGAAGTGGGAAAGGGCCACAGGAGCTCAGGGCCACAGGACTCGATCGGTAGGCCTGGTTCCACCTGGCGGTGGTTCCGTGCGGGGGAACTCTGGACTCGCGTCATTGGGTAGCTGGATTCGCCAGAATTCAGAGGTGGTGAGTGGTGAGTGGTGAGTGGTGAGTGGTGAGTGGTGAGTGGTGAGTGGTGAGTGGTGAGTGGTGAGTGGTGAGTGGCGAGTGGCGAGTGGCGAGTGGCGAGTGGCGAGTGGCGAGTGGCGAGTGGCGAGTGGCGCGACGATGGCTGCCAAGCCAGTCGACATCGCAACCCGACGCGTGAGCGAGGGACCACACCACCATCCCTCACGACGGCCCCATCCGGGGCGACCTTTTCCATCTCGGGGCTTCCACCCCGAGCTACGGACGACGGCCCCATCCGGGGCGATGGCGGCAGTCGAGCACGAGCACGAGCACGAGCACGAGCACGAGCACGAGCACGAGCACGAGCACGAGCACGAGCACGAGCACGAGCACGAGCACGAGCACGAGCTAGAAGCTAGAAGCTAGAAGCTAGAAGCTAGAAGCTGAAAAACCTTCTGTTTGGGGCGGGGGGGAAGGCGTTTGGCCATGGCTTTTCAAAGCGGTTCGTCGTCAAAATCGGAGCAAACCGGTGGGGTGGCGCGATCGGGGGAACAGTTTCAGGCTGATTTCTGTGTCAAAAAGATGCGTTTCGGACCGTCACTGAATACAATCGCTGTTTGCAGAAGGGAGTGGTTCGCCATTCCCAATGGGTCGGTGGCCGCTGTTCATCGAGTCCACATGCGACCCCTGTTGGTCCGACTGCCCTCGCACGGGCACTCCATCTCCTCCTACTCTTCACCGCCCCCATGGCCGCACGCGACGATTCAGTGATCCGAGGCAGCTTGATTGCCTGCCTGATTTTCCTGGTGCTCTCTTTGGCGCTCAACTTCTTTCTGTGGAGTTGGGGCGACACGCAAGCCGAGACGGCAGCGGGGGCGAATGAACGCCTGCAGGCACGTGGCAATGAGCTGCAAACGATGCAGAGCGAAGCGACGCTGATGAAAGCGATGCTCGGCGTGGGAGGGTTGAGTCAGGCTCAATTCGACCAGCTGACGTCCAGCACCGGTGGCGATCCCGAAATCGAAGCGATCGAGCAAAACTTCGCTCGTGACATGGCGTTGTTCGGCCCCGAAGTCGACCCGCAAAACCGCAATTACCCCGCTCTGCCGGAGTTCTTGGTCAACGCGATTCGCAACCGCAACGTCCAGTACAGCCAGGCTCGGGACGAAGCGACTCAGATTCGGTCGCAGGCCGACAGTGACATCGAAGTGGCTCGCAAAGCCCAAGAGGTGGCCGAGCAAAGTCGTGACGATGCCAATAAGAAACTGGAAACGGAGCAATCCAAGTTCGCGGAAGACCGTCAGCAAATGAAGCTGACGACGGAGCGAACCAGCGACAGCCTGCAAAAGAAAATCACGGAATTCACGACGTATCGAAACAAGGTCACCGCCGAGATCAACGAACTGCAGCAACTCGAAACTCGCTTGTCCAGCACGATCGAAAACCAACGGCAAGAACTGGTGCGACTTCGCAGCACCAACTTCGAAAGCACCCAAGGTTTGATCAGCTATGTCTATCGCGACGGAAACGTGGTGACGATCAATCTGGGATCGGCCGATGAGCTGACGCCTGGTGTGACGTTCGGCGTGATCGATGGTGACGAAACGCGTTTGCAAGACGCGAAGATCAAAGCCACGATCCAGGTCACCAAGCTGTTGGGCGATCACCGCGCGGAAGCTCGTGTGGTGGCATTCCCCGAGATTCGCTACCCCATCATCCCTGGCGACCAGATCTACTCCCCGTTCTGGTCACCCGGACGTCGCGTGAAAATCGCTTTGATGGACAACATCGACATCGACGACGACAGCCGCCCCGATACCACCGAGATCTCTTCGATGATTCGGGCCGCAGGAGCCGAGGTGGCAGCGATCTTGCGAACCGATGGAACGCAAGAAGGCACGTTTGACAGCAGCGTTCGATTCTTGGTGATTGGTGAATCGGAGCGGTTGGACGATCAAGCGGACAACGCCAGTGAGATCGAAGCGGTTGGGAAAGCGAAAGCCAAGGCAACCGAGAATGGTGTGACCATCATTCCCGCTTGGAAGCTGCAAGCTTATCTGAAGACGATCGATGATTCGCTGACGACGCCGCTGGGATCCGCCGTTCGGGGACGCGACTTTGCTCCCGAAAAATCGACGGCTCCTCAGTCGTTGCCCAACAGTCTGCCGAAGATCTTCACCGAGCAGAAAGACCGGGTGCAACGCAACAACGAGATCCTGCGACCGTAGTTCGACGCGGTCGCCGGAGGATGACTTGTGAAGCGAGCGGACCGCTCGCTTCGCTCGACCCTCCCCGGAGGAAGGAAATAGCACGAGGCGCCAACAGAGTCGAACATTTGTCCCACCATGTTTGCGTGACTGGTTGGTGTGGTCGAGCGGCGTGGCGGGCACGGTTTGGCACTGAATCGCGTGCGATGTGGCTTGGTGGTTCAGGGCTGCCCGGCGGAACAGTTGAGCACAACTGTTCTACTCTGATACCGACATTCGCTTCGGCCTGGATGGTGAACCGCAAGGCTCTGCGATCCGGGTGACGCCCTGGGGGCTCGATGCCAAAGGTCAAATCGACAATTTGAAATTGTACAATCGGGGTGAAAGCTGGCTTGAGGCGGACGCTGGCTGGGGACGTGACCAGTCAATTTGCAGTTTGCAATTTTCCAATCACAGCCCTGTCGGATGGTCTCTCCGCCCGTCGACAAGGATCCTCGACGCGTCAGCGAGGAACACACCGCATCTACGACGGCCCCGTCCGGGGCGAACTTTCTGTGTTTCGTGATCCAACTCGGGGCTTCCGCCCCGAGCTAACGACGTCGGCCCCTCCGGGGCGATGGTGGTCAACCGCTCCTCTCACCGTTCCGCGGTTGCCTGATCACTCAGGCACGCACGATCAGTCGCGGAGCGACGGCAGGTGCAGTTCCTCGCTCGCGCTTCGGGTTCCTATTGATTCGACGGGCTTGGAAGCCCACCGGACGAGCAACGAGCAACGAGCAACGAGCACGAGCACGAGCACGAGCACGAGCACGAGCTAAGAGCTAAGAGCTAAGAGCTAAGAGCTAAGAGCTAAGAGCTAAGAGCTAGAAGCTAAGAGCTAGAAGCTAGAAGCTAGAAGCTAGAAGCTAGAAGCTTTGCTGCCTCAGTTTCGGGTCAGGTCCCAGGCGTTGGACCAAGTCGTCTGGGTTGGCTGCATGCCGAATTCGTTTTCCAGGCGGTCGGCCATGTCGGGCAAGTGGCCGGCTCCGTAGAACACGGCGATGTTCTCTTTGCCGGCATCGAGTTCTTGCTTGAGAATTTCAAAGGCCTTGCGGTTGCGGCCTTTGATCAAGGTGTTCTCCCCGTTGGCGTCGTCCATGCCGGCGGTTACCAGTTCGATGTCGACCAGTTGGCGGGCCATCGCTCGCTTCATGTTCATCGGGCGGTCTTCGCCGCTGAACATTGCCATCATCAACCCAGCGTCACCGCCCGTCTTGGCTTGCGAAGCGATGCCAGCACCGAGCATCCGAGCGACCATTTTCCAGATGCTGTCGCCACGCTTTTCAAGGTCCTCGACAAACTCTTCCGGGCTCATGTCCGCATGCCGAAAGTTCTCGGCCATGTAGTCGATTTTTTCGAGTTGGTACTCCAAGTTCAACATGTCTTTCATGCCGGTCTGAACCGATGCCAAGATGGAACGGCGTTCTTCCAAGTCTTCGGGGCGGATCCGCGTTCCATCAGGGGCGACCAATTCGTAGAGCACGCAGTCGTACTTCGACAGTTGTTCCTTGAGGTCGGTGTAGTACTCGTTCTGTCCGATGTGAACGACGCCGACCAGATCCACGATCGCACCGTCATACTGTGTGCCGGGCTGGCCGACAAATTGAACCGTCGCGGTTTGCAACGCGAATGGTTTGTCGTCCACTTCGTGAACCCGAACGTAGCTGGGTTCTTCGGCTGCCTGTGCGTCGTCGACCGGGGCGGGCTCGGTGGGAGTGGTTGTCGCTGGTTTGGTTTCCGCCAGGGGTGGAGGTGGCGTGGCCGCTTCCGTTTGCACAGGCGGTTCCGCGACCGGGGTGTCTTGGGCAGAGACAGGTGCGAAACCAAACAGGGCTGCCGCGCAAACGGCCAACCCGCTGGTGCGAAGGTGACGCTGGAGAGGTTTCCAAGCGGATAGGAGGGCAACCTGCCCAGCTGAGAGTCGGGGAAGAAAATGGCGTTTCATCGAGATCACTCAGAGGTCGGTAGGAAAGAGGCGGCCTGCTTTCACCATAGCGCTAGAAACGCTTTCCGGCAAGCAAACGAAGGCATCTTGGGAAAGGATGGGCCACGGCGTCCAGTAAAGTGGGCACGTACCAGCAGGCGAGGACGCGGCGCACCGAGGGCGCGATCGG
Source organism: Rhodopirellula islandica (assembly GCF_001027925.1). Taxonomy (NCBI): domain Bacteria; kingdom Pseudomonadati; phylum Planctomycetota; class Planctomycetia; order Pirellulales; family Pirellulaceae; genus Rhodopirellula; species Rhodopirellula islandica. Next base: position 85,841 of record NZ_LECT01000023.1, read on the forward strand.
TTTCCAGTTCCCGTGGTTCGGCGGTCAATGGGCGGATGCGGCCAAGCGTGAGGGGGCCAATTCGTCGAGCAAGCCTGCCCAGTCGCCTGCGATCGCGGTTTCGCCCCACTTGGCTCCGATCATCACGCTGTTGATCCCCGATCCGATGCCGAGCATTGCGGTGTGGTCTTGGGGGGACAGATCACCGGTGGCCGCCGCGGCAGCCACTGTCAGAGGCAAGGCGACCGAACCCGTGTTCCCGAGGGCTGGGAACGTCACGCTGTCTCGATCGACGGGCAGCTGCATGGCTTCCAGCATTCCGACTCGGTGCCGGGAGCCGACCTGGTGACAGATGGAGCGGTTGATTTGGTCGCGGGACCAGCCGGATTGCTGCAGCAGATCGTCCAGGGCAGCGACGCCGGTCGCGATGCCCTCGGCCATCAAGGTTTCCGAGTCGGTTTCCATCAACGGCTGCATCCCCGCTCCCGCGGTGTCTTGGTCGCTGCGGCAGAGAGCGTGGTGGGCGGTGTGGGCGCGAGCGATCCCGTGTTCCAGGGTCGTGGCGTTGGGGTGCAGGTCGTGATGGGTCAGCAACCAGGCGCAGCTGCCCGAACCGATGGTCAGCGATGCAAACGCGGGCTTGACCGTTTTACGCGTCAGTTGAGTGTCCGCGTTCAAGGAAGCGATGGTCGCTTCCATCAGGGGGCGGCTGTTTTCGGTGCCCACCACGATGCCGGCCGAGATCATCCCCGACTGAATCATCGTGGCGATCTGGACCGCGCCATTGAGAACACCCAAGCAGGCGTTGGAAACGTCGTAGACCCAGCAGTTGGGAGACAATCCCAGTTCGTGGTGCACTCGGGAGGCGGTGGCGGGTTCGAGGAAGTCCCGGCAGACACTGGCGTGAATCAAGGCTCCGATCTGGTCGGGGGCGATGGAGGCGGCGTCGATCGCGTGCCGGCCGCTTTGGATGCTGGGGCCGCTGGGGACCGTGCCGGGCTCCCAGACTCGCCGGCTTTCGATGCCGCTCATCATCGCCAATCGGCCCTCGGGCAGCTTCAGACGGGAATACAGCGGCTGCAGATCCTTTTCGATCTGTTCGCTGGTCCACTGGGCCTGGGGGATGGTGACTCCGATGGAAGCCAACGCGACGTCAGGAAAATGCACAGGTGCGGTCCTTCAAAACCTAAGGCTTTTCGACAAATCGGGCCCTCACTACCTCAGGCCTTCCAACAGACTGGGTTTTTTTTCCAGCCCGGGTGACCGTCCGTTCGGCCGTCCAACAGATTACCAGATTGCTTCGGTGGGACGAATCACCAGGGTGGCGAGGCGTTCAAACGGAGGGGATTCTGGCTGGGAGTCCTTGCGGCGCAGCACTGCTCAAGTTGCGAGGGATTGCCGTCAAATCGATCTGACGGAAGAATGGCCCTCACTGTGCGATTGGTCCCGGTGAAACGATCGCTGGTAGGAAGCTGGCGGACCGTCCACCAAATTGATTTCTGAAGAGTCAATGCGGTGACAGGGGGACAGGATTGGTTCCCCCCGGTGGGGCGCGAACTTCAGTCTGGAATGCGCAGAAACTCCCTGAAAACAGGCGGAATCGGGGGCTTTGCTAGCAAAAAAAGCATTTGCTAGCACTACCTGTAGTGTCCACGGGCGACTTTTCCACAAGATATCGTTCTTGCTTGGTGTTGTGAAACTCCGCCTCTAATCTCCCCGCACATCAGACGCGACACCGTCGCCGCGCCGCTTATCATTCACCTCATTGGAAGAGTCCGGGAAGCAAAGCGACCAGTTTGTTTCATGATGAGACAGGCTGGATTGGTCTCCCATGATTGCCCTTTTCCCTGCCAGAACAGCAGGCGGCATCATGCGGCTGAGACCACGCGGTTTTGATTCTCGCTCGATTGGATTCAGCTTCTAACTGCTGGGTCCAATGCTTGACCAGTGCGGGCCACACCAAACGCCGATACGAAGAGGATCTTCCCATGACGCGCAAGCCCCTGATTGGTTTGAACGCCGATTTCCGTGCCGCCGCCCGCAGCACCCCCGCGTTTGCTTACATCGCCGCCGGATACTACGAAGCAATTATCAAAGCTGGTGGTATCCCGGTCTTGGTTCCCCCACAAGCCGATGAAGAATCGGTGGCCCGAGTTTTAGACGCAGTCGAAGGATTTTTGTTCATCGGCGGTGGCGACCTGGATCCTCGCAACGACGGATTCATGCTTCACCCAAGCGTTCGTCCGATGAGTGCGGGACGCGAAGACAGCGACCGCATGTTGATGGCCGAAATCGCTGAACGCCGGATGCCTGTCTTCGGAATTGGCGTCGGCATGCAGTTGATCAACGTCCAGCAGGGCGGCAACCTGTTCTTGCACATCAAAGAAGATTTGCCGGAAGCGGTGCCTCACTTTGACGGTCAAGACGTCAATCACCGCCACACACTGAATGTCGAAAGCGATTCGTTAATCGGACGCGTTTACGGCGACGGCGAAATTCGCGTGACCAGTCGTCACCACATGGCGATCGATGAAGTTGCCCCTGGGTTCCGCGTCACCGCACGCTGCCCCGATGGCGTGATCGAAGCCATCGAAAGCGAAATGATCGACTGGTTCGCTTTAGGAACGCAGTTCCACCCCGAATCCGAGGCTGCTTCGGCATTGGACATTCGGATCTTCGAGGAGTTCGTCGACGCTGTTCGCGAACGCAACCAAGAGTCTCCTGCGAAAGAGGGCGACGAAGCCTACCGTTTGGTTGCTTGAGGATCGAAACGACACTACGGAGAGGACGTTGACGAATTGCACGTTTTGATCCCTTCCCACCGGGTTCGCTGCCCACGGTTGTCCCGCGAGAACCGTTTCCGCCAAAGGATTGGCGGGTTGGCAGCACGGAAGCATCGCCTGATGCGGCGAACCCGGTGAGAATGGGACTCCTTGGCGGGAGTCCCTCGCCTTCCAGGATGAAGGTGGTTGGTGGTCATGGATCGACCCGATCGAAAATCCAATTCGGCAACACAACAAGTCACGGCTGACAAGTTCAACCGGGTGCGTTCCACTGGAGCGTGCCCGGTTTTTTTATGCGCCGGGAGCTCACTTGGTTTAGCTTTTAGCTTTTAGCTTCTAGCTTCTAGCTTCTAGCTTCTAGCTTCTAGCTTCTAGCTTCTAGCTTCTAGCTTCTAGCTTCTAGCTTCTAGCTTCTCGTGCTCGTACTCGTGCTCGTGCTCGTACTCGTACTCGTACTCGTACTCGTACTCGCCCGGTGGGCTTCCGAGCCCGTCGAATCAATAGGAACCCGAAGCGCGAGTTTTGAAGTTGCGGATTGGCAGTGGGTTTTGTTGGCCAACGGCCAACATCAACCCACGCGTTTTGGGTTGAACTTGGCCGTTGGCCATTCAACGAAAAAACGCAACTTCAAAACTCACGCATCGGGTTTCCATGTCGACGAGCTTGGAAGCCCATTGCACGGGGACGGAAAACCTGGAGATCGTTTGGCGATCGTGCGACAAGCAACTGTCGTCGCTCCGCGACTTGCGACGGATGTTTCGTCGGCGTATGCCCTTGGGTTGAAAACCCAAGGCTTTCGGCTGTCGTCGCTCCGCGACTGGTGGTGTGTGTTGGGGGATCGGGCAACCGCGGAGCGGTGACATTTGTCAGCCTCGGGTTTCCAACCCGAGGTCTCGGTTGGAAGGCTCCTCGCTCACCAGCCTGCTGAATGAATCAGCCGGAACGCGCTAGCGTCCGGTTCGTCTTCGGTCACAGGGGAGCATCGTGCTCCCGGATGGTGCCACCCACCATCTCGCGCGCTCCCGCGATGGGTGCAGTCGACTCAGTAGCGCGTGCTTGTGATGTTGGGGCGACAAAATCCGAGATTGCTATTGGAGAAAAAGCGACGCCCGTCCCCTAATGTGAGTTTTGGCAAACAAGCACTCTCAGGAAACGGACGTCATGAACAAGTCTAACGGATTCGTTGCGTTGGCTGGATCACTTGTGGATCAACTCGACATGCAATGCCTCAAGCAACTCACCGCCATCGCGGTATCGTTGATTGTCGCGGTACGCTCTTTTTTGGCGGGGCGATGTCACACCTGCCTCGTTTGACCGGTTCGAGAGACGGATCGAAACACTCGTCCGTTCTCTGGGCCGGTTGATCATCCAGCACGCGCTCTCGAAACTCGAAAGCGACGAGCGCCCCGGCGGCTTCCGTTTCGACAATGCGTCGTTTCGCGTCAATCGCAAGACCTTGCAAACCCTTCATACCCGTTTGGGAACGATCCGCTTTGAGCGATGGTATTTTCAAACTTCCGATGCCTGGTATCACGGACTCGCTCCGCTGGACGTTCGCTTGGGCGTAGTCGATGTTCGTCGCGGTTTCACCTCGGGACGACTCTCTCCAGCACTGGCTGATGCGGTGGGGCGGTTGGCCGCTGAAATGCCTCAGCAAGCAGCCATCGAACAGATCGCTGAGCGGTTCGACGTCAAAATGTCCGTCGATGCCTATCGTCGCAACGTCGATAACATTCATCGGCTCACCAGTGAGCACAGCGACGAACAGGCCATCGAGCAGCTGATCCTGTGGACTGCCGCAGCCAACCAAAGCCAAGGGGAACGGTGTGTTTTGCTGCAATTGGGGCGTGACGGGGTTCACGTGCCGCTTAGACCGGGATGGAAAGAGTCGGGCTGCGCGACGCTCAGTCTCTTTGATCGCAAAGGGCGGCGACTGGGAACGATCTACCTTGGCGAGGCACCACGCAAAGACCAGTTGTTCCTCACGCGTCGGCTCGATCGGATTCTCAAAGCGTACTTCACGCGATTGCCGTGCGAGGTCCCGGTGCTGCGTTACGTGACGGACGCTGGAGCGCTTCCGCAGAGCTACTTCAAGAACACGCTTGCTCAGATGAAGCATCCGGTCAGTGGCGAGCCGCTGTCGTGGAGCTGGGGTGTCGACTTCTTTCATGCTTGCGAGTATCTGACGAAACTCGGCGATGGTCTGTTTGGCAGCGACACCAACGAAGCTCATCGCTGGGCCGAGGAGAGTAGGCGGATTCTTCGTCATCAAGACGATGGCGTCAGCGCGGTGATTCGGCGAGCAGCTCAGCAGGAGCGGCGTCATGGTTTAAAGGGCAAACGTGCGGACTTCGACAGCGGCCTTGGTTACCTGAAGAAGTATCGCCCGCACATGGACTACCAACAGAGGCGTGCTGCCGGCGAGCCGATCGGTAGCGGCATTACCGAGGCGGGATGCAAGGTCATTTTCAATCAACGGTTTAAGCAATCCGGGATGCGTTGGAAGCGTGACTCAATGCAAGCAATCATCGATCTTCGAGCCACCCATCGAAGTGGGTTGTGGAAAGGCGTTTGGCGGAAAATTCTATTCCCCGAGCACCAGCTGCCACCGATAAACAGATTGCTTGGCTCAAAGAAGTCGCTGGCAGCTTAGGGTCGCATGCTACTGAGCCGACTGCACCCCCCGCGATCAGATCGATCAGATGGTGCCACCCACCATCTGGATCGCTCCGCGACTGGTGGTGTGTGTTGGGCGTGCTCCCGAATGGTGCCATCCACCATCTGGTGCTCCCCTCCCGGATGGTGCCACCCACCATCTCGCGCGCTGTGTTCGCTCTCTCCCCCCCCCCACCGCGCAGCAAACAAGCTGCGCCGGTGAACCGGAGCAGCTTGGCGAGTGTTGGGAGGTGCCCGGAGGCAGCGATCAAACGCGGCGACGTTCTTTCAAGCGAACGGCTTTGCCGACGCGATCGCGAAGGAAGTACAGTTTGGCGCGACGGGTGACACCGCTGCGTTTGACTTCGACTTTTTCGATGCGGGGGCTGTGAACCGGGAATTTACGCTCCACGCCTTCCCCAGCCACGATGCGGCGGACGGTGAACATTTCTCGGGAACCTTGGCCACTGCGGCCGATCACGACGCCGGTGAAAACTTGGACTCGCTCTTTGTTGCCTTCCAAGATCTTGGAGTGCACGTCGACGGTGTCGCCGATTTCAAACTTGGGAGCCTCTTCTTTTTGGTTGGCCTTGTCGACCATGTCCATGATGGCGTTGTTCATTTGGGAACCTCTGTGATGTTCAGGAGAGTTTGTTGGGGTGTTCGTTGTTTGGTTCGGAATGCTCGGGCAGCAAATCGCGGCGACGGTCAATCGTTTTCGCCCAGCTTTGTTCGGCTCGCCAGGCGGCGATCGCGGCATGATCGCCGCTGAGCAGAACATCGGGGACGGTGTGGCCTTCGAATTCACGGGGCCGGGTGTACTGGGGGAACTCGAGCATCCGATTACCTCGGCTGAACGAATCATCCAGGCTGCTTTGTTCATCACCGAGCACGCCAGGCAGCAACCGGACGACAGCGTCGATGATGGTCATCGCGGCCACCTCGCCCCCGTTGAGGACAAAGTCGCCAATGCTGATCTCTTCGGGTTGGAGGATATCCAACACGCGTTGATCGAATCCTTCGTAACGACCACACATCAACAGGATGCGGTCGCTGGTGGCGAGGTCTTCGGCCAACCGTTGGTCGAGCCGTCGACCTTGCGGGGTCAACAAAATCTTTCGAGCCGGGACAGCGGCCATGGCGTCCACGTCCCGAACGCAATTCACGGTCGGTTCGACTTGCAACAGCATTCCAGGGCCGCCGCCAAAAGGGCGGTCATCGACTTTGCGATGAGGGGTGTCTTCGGCCCAATCGCGGAGGTTGTGTCGCTGAATCTCTACCAAACCACGAGCAATCGCCTTGTCCAGCAAGCTTTGGGTCAGATAACCGTCAAAGATGGCCGGAAACAGGGTGACAACGTCGAATCTCACTCCGTCGTGGCTTCTGCAGCAGGAGCATCGTCGGTCGAGGCTTCAGCAGCAGGTTCTTCTGCGGGAGCTTCTTCCGCAGGGGCTTCTGCCACGGGAGCAGCCTTGGGAGCGGGAGCTTCTGGTGGTGGGGTGTAATCTTTGCGGCGTCCGAGTCGCTCGACGGCTGCCTTTTGGGCTTCCAGGTGCGAACCTTCGGTGCCGTACTTTTTGATCAGCACAGCCACTTTGTCGCTGGGTTGAGCGCCAACGCCAATCCAGTAGTCGACCCGATCGGCCTTCAGTGTGGTGCGGGCGTCGGTTTCGGGGCACATTGGATCGTAGGTGCCGAGTTCTTCGATCACACGACCATCACGTGGGTTGCGTTGATCCACTGCACAAACACGAAAGAAAGGACGGTGCGTGCGTCCCATCTTTTTCATGCGAATTCTTACTGCCATGTCGGTCGTTTCTCCAAGGAATTGAGGTTGATTTCGGGGGCTGAAGACTGAGGGCTGTACCGCTCCGGTCTTGGCCCACTTGATCTCGCTCAGCGTTTTTTTCGTTTGAGTTTTCGTTTCAGCTTGTCGCGTTCTTTGCGTTGCTGAGCCTTTTCGGCTGGGGAGAGTCGTTTCCCCGTGCTCTGCTTTGTTTTCAAGCCACCCAAGCGGGGGTCGCCCGACATTGCGTTGGCTTGAATTTGACGCATCATCGCCATCCGATCGCCGCTGCCCTTGCCGGACATCGCTTGCATCATCGGCTTCATCACATCGAATTGTTTGATCAATTGCGTGATGACTGGCGATTGGACGCCAGCACCCTTCGCGATTCGCGTGCGACGAGTCGCATCGATCAGCTTAGGGTTTTTGCGTTCCGCGGGGGTCATCGAATTGATTGCCCCGATAATTTGTCGAAGTTGGCCGCCGGCCGCTTCCGATTCCATCGCTTCTTTGAATTGGCCCATGCCAGGCATCAGCCCCATCATGCGTCCCATCAGCCCGGGCTGGGCGACTTTCTGCATCATGTTCTTGAAGTCGTCGAGCGAGAAGTCGCCGCTGGCCATTTTGGCCTCCAGCTCTTCTCGTTCGTCTTCGTCCACGATTCGGTGTGCTTCGCGAGCCGCGGCGACGATGTCGCCCATCTGCAAAATACGGCTGGCCATGCCTTCAGGGCGGAAGGGTTCCAGAGCATCGAAGTGCTCGCCCGTGCCCATGAATTTGATCGGTACGCCGGTGACTTGCTTGACGGACAGCAAGGCTCCGCCACGAGCGTCGCCGTCCAGCTTGGTCATCACGACGCCGTCCAGTTCCAACGCGTCGTTGAACGCACCGGCACTGTTGACTGCGTCTTGACCCGTCATGCCGTCGACGACCAAGTAAACCTGATCGGGGCCGACTTTGCGGTCGATTTTCTTCAGCTCGGCCATCAGTTCGGCGTCGATCGCCAAACGTCCTGCGGTGTCCAAGATGACCACGCGATTGCCGTCGCGGCGGGCCATTTCGACACCGGTTTGACAGACCTTGACCGGGTCTTTGTGGTCCGTTTCAGCGTGAACGGGGACGCCGAGTTGCGACCCAATGACCTTGAGTTGTTCGATGGCGGCGGGGCGTTGCAAGTCAGCCGCGACCAGCAAGGGAGTGATGTTTTGTTCTTGCAGCAGCTTGGTCAGCTTGCCGCAGGTGGTCGTTTTCCCGCTTCCTTGCAGCCCGCACAGCATGATGATCGTGGGACCATCGGCTTTCAAATTCAGGGCGGAATCGACTGGGCCGAGGGTTTCGACCAGCTCGTCGTAGACGATGCGAACCAGCTCTTCTTGCGGCCGCAGCGACAGGAGAACGCGTTTTCCGAGGGCTTTTTCGGAGACATGCCCCATGAAGTCCTGGACGACGCTGTAGCTGACGTCCGCCTCGAGCAGCGATTGCTCCACGATCTTGAGACCATCGCGCATATTGCCTTCGGTCAGTTTGCCTTTGCCAGACAAACTTTTGAAAGCGGATTGCAGACCGTCGGAGAGTGAATCGAACACGCGTCGGAAGGGGCGGGCGAAAAAGCGGTTTTTCCAGGAAAGCCCGGCAGTTTATCCAGGACGCCTCCGTTTTGTAAATGGAGAGAACGCCGAATTCCGCTGGGAAACGGTTTTCAGGTCTGTTTTAGGGAGGCACGAGCTAGGAGCTAGGAGCTAGGAGCTAGTGGTCTGTCAGCACTTGTTTTTAGGGTAGTGGACGAGGCCACGAGTCCTGAACTGGCGTCAAATCCAAGGACTCGTGGCCTCGTCCACTACGATCAACCCTCACTTTTAACTTTGACGGACCACTAGGAGCTAGAAGCTCCCTCCGGCCCCCGTGACCTAACGTGTCACGCCGGTTGCGATCCTATGTGTGTCGCCGGGAGGTTCACTCGGCGGCGGATCCCCCCGCAACCGCCTTTTCACGGAAGATCAATCCCATGGCTAAGTTTTACGTTCAATGTGGTGCCCGTTCGTTGGTCGTCGATGCGATGGATGCCGATGCTGCTGCGATGCACAGTGTCGATCTCGCGATGCAGCCCCATCTGTGGATCTACGACGACGAAGGGTTGACGGATTCTGACCGTCACAGCCATGTGATGCTCGAGGCCCTGATGCACATGGCCACCGAGGTTCGGGTCAGTGAGCAGGGGTTCCATCGAGAGGATGCGACCCGTTTCGGCACGCCTGACATGGTGCACCAATGGCATCAAACCATGGTCGGGCTGGCTCGATTGATGATGGCCGCTGGGCTGGCGTCACGCCCGATGCGTCAACTGGCGACCGCCGCGGTGGGGAAATCGGTTGGCAACGCCTCCCCCGAGACCGAATCCAAGCGTTTGCCTCGCTGAAGGCAGGGGCCAGCATTTGTCCCCAATGTTTGCGTGCCTGTCGGTTGTCGTCGAGCACCGTGACGCAAACGGGTTGGCAGTGACTCGGGTGCGACGAGGCTTGGCGTTGGAGGGCTGCCCGACGGAACCGTTGGGGACAACGGTTCTACTCTGGTGACCGCACGCTTGTGTTTCGATTGAAGGAGTGAAATGGACAATTTGAAATTGTGAAATCAGGGCGGAAGCTGGCGAGATGTTGGACGCCTCGCTTGGTTGCAACGCCTTGGCTTGGTGATGTGTTGGTGCCTGGTCCACCACGGGCACTGGCTGTTCAACTGGCAAGTCAATTTGCAGTTTGCAATTGTCAATTTAACTTTTTCAATGCTCGCCCGTAGGATGGCTCTCCGCCCGTCGGCAAGGAACCCCGGCGCGTCAGTCAGGCCCCGCAGCGCATCTACGACGGCCCCGTCCGGGGCGACCTTTCTGTGTTTCGTGATCCAACTCGGGGCTTCCGCCCCGAGCTAGCAACGACGGCCCCTCCGGGGCGATGGGGGTGAACCGCCCAGTCTTCGCTCCGCGGTTGCTGGATCACCAGGCACGCACGCTCAGTCGCAGAGCGACGGCAGTTGCCCGTCTTCCTGGACGGTGCCACCTCGGATCTCGTCAATCGCTCGGATTTTGCAATTGTCAATGCTTGCCCTTCGCTCGATCCTCCCGGAGGAAGGGTGCAGGGGAAGTTGGCAGGGAGGCGAGGGCTCGAGGGGAGCCTCGGCGGATGCTTGGGAAAGGCGGCAGTTCAGCTGGCGGCTCGCTTGGATTTCTCGCTGCATGGCGAGTCGGCTTGCCCGTTTTTTCCTTCGCTGGGTTGGAATCGACCTTCGCGGCACGCCAGGTCGATCGCGTCATCGAGGACTTGGTTGTAGTAATTCAGGCGGGTTTCCGCGTGATCCAGCGAACCGCCGAAGGAGCGTTCGAGATCCAAGTAGATCAGCGGGACAGGCAGTTCCGTGACCTGCAGTCCTGCCGCTGCGGCTTCGACCCACAGTTGAAGTGGCATCGCGTAGCCGTCGTCGGTGATTTTGAGCGCTCGCAGGCCTTCGGTTCGGTAAGCCTTGAAGCCGCAGAACGCGTCGGTCAGTGAGAAGCCGAGTCGGCGGTTGATGTCCGCTGTGATCCGGCGGTTGATGAACATCCGTTCTTGGGGAGGTGCGTCGTCGCCCTCGAAAACTTTCAAGTAGCGACTGCCAGAGACAATGTCCGCATGCTGGCCAGCCTCGATGAACTCTGGGATCCGGCAAGGTTGGTGTTGCCCGTCGCAGTCCAGCGTGACAACGCCTTCGTAGCCCTCTTGGATGGTGTGGGCGAAGACAGTTTGCAGTGCGGCGCCGTAGCCCCGGTTTTGGGGATGGTGCACGACCGCGACCGATTCAGGCAGGCGTTTGGCCCAGGCGTCCAGTCGTTCGGGAGTTCCGTCCGTGCTGCCGTCGTCGACCACCAGGATTTGGTTCGCGTGCTGGAGCACGTTTTCGAGGACTTCGTCGACGTATTGAGCTTCGTTGTAAACGGGAAGTGCGGTCAGCCAAGGTTTCATCATTCGATTTCTCTTTCGGTTCTTTCGCGTGCACTGCGAGGTGCTGGCACTGCATCGGCTTCATCAAAATGTTGCCGAGCCTTCTGGTTCCGCCATTCAGGATGGCGGTCAGGCTTGGTCGTTCGGGTGCAACAGCAGGCGAGTTCTGGGGGGGGGCGAGACCCGGTGAAAACCATGCTCCCGCCGTGCTTCAGGGGGCATGTTAAGGTTTGCGGTCGATTGTGACAGGTTTTCCTGCATCTTCCCACGATTGCAACCGATGTGCCTCGATGAAGGCCTCGCTTCGAAAAACCAAGAAAAAAAACCGAATTGCTTGGCCCAGTTGAGGTTGACGCTGCTGCTGGCCTTCGCCAAACTCCCCCGCTTCGATCGCAACCCAGATCTTTGAGGGTTTCGGTTGTTTAACAAGTGGGAGATTCTGCCGCCGGGCGTTCTTTCAGCCGATCGGAATGATTAGCTGGCAACAAAGAGTTCGGGCCAGCGTGGAATCGCCATACCACCCGACACAAATGAGTCGTGACTAAATGGGAAAGAAATCCAAGCGGTATCGTGCCGCCCTCGAAAAACAGCCCAAGGAAATGCTTCCGTTGGGCAAGGCCGTCGAGGTATTGAAAACATACGACGCCACGAAGTTCGACCAAACCGTCGAAGTTCACATGCGTTTGGGCGTTGATCCAAACCAGGCTGACCAAATCATCCGCGGTTCGCTCGTGTTGCCACACGGCATCGGCAAGACCCAACGCGTGGTTGTGTTCGCCAAGGGCGACGCAGCCAAAGCGGCTGAAGAAGCTGGTGCGGATGAAGTCGGTCAAGAAGACATGGCCAAGAAGATCAAAGACGGCTGGACAGACTTCGACGTCTGCATCGCCGCCCCCGACATGATGGGATTGGTCGGACCTTTGGGTCGTGTGCTTGGTCCTCGTGGTTTGATGCCTAGCCCTCGTGCTGGAACCGTTACCCCTGACGTCGGTCGAGTCGTCAGCGAGTACAAGGCTGGTAAGGTCGAGTTCCGGAACGACAAGGGTGGCAATGTTCACGCGATGGTCGGCAAGATGAGCTTCGACGCCAGCAAGCTCGAAGAAAACATCACGTCGTTCGTGGACTTCATCGCTGCCATGAAGCCTCAGTCCATCAAGGGCACGTACATCAAAGGCGTGGCGATCTGTGCGACGATGACGCCTAGCGTTCGCGTTACCACCTAGCTGCACGGTTTGGCCTGATGATTCGCTTCATCGGGCTGCCCCGGTCAACCAACATCATGGTTGAAAGCGTTGGTTTTCAAATTGATGTTGGAGGATCAATGTTCTTGATCCTACCCCAAACGATCACATCCAACTGCGGCCAAGGTTTGGCTCTTTCGAGTGAAAAAATCCGATGAGTAAATACGTCAAAGAACTGGTGACTCGCGATCTCAAGCGTCGGCTTGATGGCGTGGAGGATGCCGTGTTGGTCAATTGCTCCGGCATGGATGCAAACACGACCAACGAGCTGCGTGGCGAGCTGGGCCAAAAAGACATCCAGATGATGGTTGTCAAAAACTCACTTGCCCGTCGCGCCACTGAAGGCACGTCTCTCTTCCCCGCGTTCGATGGAATGAATGGGCAAGTCGCCGTGCTCTGGGGCTCGAGCGACTTCGTCAGTCTGGTAAAGGAAGCCGTCCGGCTGGACAAGGACAAAGAGAAGTTCGAACAGTTTGTCACCACGGGCGGCGTTCTGGACGGTGAGAAACTGGATCCAGATGCCGTCAAGGCGGTCAGCAAGTGGCCCAGCCGTGAAGAGCAAATTTCCATGTTGGTCGGTCAGATCCTTGGCCCAGGTGCAACACTCAGTGCTGCAATGCTTGGTCCGGGCAAAACGCTCAACAGCCAGATCAAGTCCAAGGGCGAAGGCGACGAATAGTCGTCTCTGCTCAAGTAGCCGGGGCCTGTGTCCGTGTCCCGGCTTTTTTCCTGAACCATTTCCGAATCACCTTTTTCGTTTTTGAGGTAGTTTGACTATGTCCGATGAAGCAACCGCTGTCGTTGAATTCAGCGCAGAAGCAAAAGAACTGGGCGACAAAATCGCCAACATGACCCTGAAGCAAGCCAAAGAATTGAGCGACTACCTCAAGGATGAGCATGGCATTGAGCCAGCCGCCGGCGGTGGTGCTGTGATGATGGCTGGTCCTGCCGAAGGTGGTGCTGCCGCTGAAGTCGAGCAGACCGAATTCGATGTCGTCTTGACCAGCTTCGGTGAGAAGAAACTGAACGTCGTCAAGGTCGTCAAGAACATCACGGGTGCATCGTTGATGGACGCCAAGAAGATGGTCGAAGGTTGCCCAGCAACCCTGAAAGAAGCTGTCTCGAAAGAAGACGCTGAAAAGGTCAAAGCCGAAGTCGAAGAAGCTGGCGGCTCCGTCGAACTCAAGTAGTTCGAAGCCGGATTGGTTCGTTCGGAAATCGGTCAAATCAGTCAATGATCGTGGATTCATTCACTTGGATCCGCGGTCATTTTGCTGCGCCGGCAGCTGGTATCACGCGAGTGCGTGGGCGGGTTGTTCTGCGGCTGGTTTCTATGTTCGTTTGACTCGCTCGCCGCTGTGAGGGTGAGCTTTGATTCGCTTGGTTCGACCGTTCGCTTGCCTCCCGTTTGTTGGGCTCGCGACGCGTGGAGCTCGCGAATTTCTTGCGCGTTGCGACGGGTTTCCAGTTAGACTGTGAGTCGGTTTGCATTCGCTGCTGCGCTCACATTGGTGCGCTCAGGCCGAGTGATGTGAACACCCTTGAATTTCCTCTTTGAAGTCCCCACGCCCCACCTCAGAACCGTTAGGAACAGCCCGCATGTTGCCACGTCGTCAATTTTTGCAGTCGCTCGCCGCCACCACCGCCGTTGCCGGAATCGCTGGTTCGCGAATGTTGGCTCATGCTCACGAAGGGCATGATCATGATCACGCTCCTTTTCAAATTTCTTTGGCCGAGTGGTCGCTGCACCGCACGCTTCGGGATCAGTCGGTTGGAATCACCAACATGGACTTCCCGAAGGTTTCGAAAGAGCAGTTCGGCATTGATGCGGTCGAATACGTCAATCAATTCTTCAAGGACAAGGCTCGTGACGAGAAGTATTTGTCGGAGCTGAATTCGCGTTGCAAAGACAACGGCGTGAAGAGCCTGTTGATCATGGTCGACGGGGAAGGACGCTTGGGCGACCCTGACAAAGATGCTCGTGCGAAAGCAGTTGAGAATCATCATCAGTGGGTCGACGCGGCCAAGTTCCTCGGTTGCCACTCGATTCGTGTGAATGCAGCCAGCGGCGGTTCTTACCTTGAGCAGATCGGGTACGCAGCCGATGGGCTGAGCCAACTCAGTGAGTACGCCGCCAAGCAGGACATCAACGTGATCGTTGAAAACCACGGTGGTCTGAGCAGCAACGGTGCTTGGTTGGCCGTCGTGATGGAGCGCGTTGGGATGGACAACTGCGGCACGCTGCCGGACTTCGGCAACTTCTTCATTTCGCGTGGCAAGAACGCAGATGAGTTCGATCGCTATCACGGCGTGCAAGCGTTGATGCCGTACGCGAAAGCTGTCAGTGCCAAGACGCACGACTTTGACGAAGAAGGCAACGAGAAGAACACCGACTACTTCAAGATGATGAAGATCGTCACCGAGTTTGGTTACAACGGCTACGTTGGGATTGAATACGAAGGTGGTGGGCTCAGCGAAGCCGAAGGCATCCTGGCCAGCAAGAAGTTGCTCGAACGCGTTCGCGACGAACTGGCCAAAGCGTAAGTCGCTTTCGCATCTGATTGAAAATGCAAACCCGGCGCACTGCGTCGGGTTTTTTTGTTGGGCGGGAAGTTGGAAAGGGCGACAGGCGTAGGCCAGGTTCCACCTGGCGGTGGTTCTTGGCAGGCGGACGTTGGGCTTGCGAGACGAGGGGACTGGACGCCTCGCTTTGTTCCAAAGCATCGGCGTGGTTGCCAGGTGGGACCTGGCCTACAGGAGCATTGGCATGATTGCCAGGTGGAACCTGGCCTACGTTGGCTGGTTGCTGTCGTCGAGCGGCGTGAGGCTGGACTGAGAAGCGATGATGCCCGGCGTTGGCGGGTGGCACGACGGAACAGTTGAGGGCAACGGTTCTACTCTGATGGCGGTGATCGTCGGGGCGTCCGCCTGGATGGAGCGTGCTTCGAGTTCGATTGCAAAAGTGAATTGACAATTTGAAATTGCAAAATCGGCGTTCCTAGGCCAGGTTCCACCTGGCGGTGGTTCTTGGCAGGCGGAGGTTGGGCTTGCGAGATGAGGTGACTGACGCCTCGCTTTGTTCCAAAGCATCGGCGTGGTTGCCAGGTGGGACCTGGCCTACAGGAGCATTGGCATGATTGCCAGGTGGAACCTGGCCTACGGTTGTGCGATCAGCGGTTGGCCGGCTGTCAGGCGGTGGCCGCGTTTGAAGTCCAGGCCGGACATTTCTTTTTTGCCGGCCGGTTGAAGTCGCTCGACGATGACTTGGCCGTCGCCGCATCCGATGGCCAGCCCATCGTGCTCCATCACCCGGCCCACGTTGGCGGGGTCAGCGGCGAACGTTTCCGTGCGGACTTCGCGAATCGCGACGCGGAGCGGTGGTTTGTTTTCGTTCACGGTCGCATGGGTGAAGGCCACCGGCCACGGCTGCATGCCTCGCACCAGGCAATCGATTTGGCGGGCCGTCGCGGACCAGTCGATCTGGGCTTCGGCCTTGGACAATCGCGGTGCCTTGGAAATCTTGGTGGGGTCCTGCGGTTGGCCAAGGGGGCCGTGAGTTTCGAGGGACTCGATTGTTCGCAACAGGCCGATGGCTTCCAGCGTGGCATCGACACCAATGGCTGACAGGCGAGTTTCCAGTTCACCGGATGTCTCGTCGTCGCGAATGGGTGTGGTGCGAGAGGATACGATTGGTCCGCCATCGAGTCGCGGGGTCATGTGGATCACCGACACGCCGGTTTCGCGATCGCCAGACAAGAGGGCTCGTTGAACCGGCGCGGCGCCTCGGTAGGCGGGCAGCAGCGAGCCATGCAAGTTGATGCCGCCCAGGCGTGCGGCTTGCAGTGCATCGGGTTTCAGGATTTGGCCGTAGTCGCAAACGACGAGCAGATCCGCGTCCATGGCGACCAGGCTGGCCACGGTTTCGGGATCGTTGATGCTGGCGGGAGCATCGACGGGAAGGTTGTGTGATTCCGCCCATTCCCGGACCGGTTGCGGTGGCGGGCCACCGCGGCTTTTGATGGGCGGCAGCGGCCGCACGAATACGCGGGCGATTTCGTCGCCGGTGGAATCCAGTTGTTGGCAGATTGCCTCAAAGGATGGCACCGCAAAGGGGCCGGTCCCCATCAGCGCATAACGCAGGGAATCAGTCATGGGAGGAGGTCCCGCCGGTGTACATGGCTTCCCATTCGGCTCGTTGCCGAGCCAGTGTTGCTGCATCGGCGATCGACCCGGTGCCCTGCTTGGACTCGTAATCGGTTTTGAATTCTTCGAGTTGGTCTTCGAGGTCGCGGAGGCCTTCTTCGCCGATGCGGTCAAAGAACATGATGCCGTCGAGGTGGTCGACTTCGTGTTGGACCACGCGTGCCATGAAACCATCGAGGACTTGGTTGATCTCGTTGCCTTGAAGGTCAAATCCACGCAACCGCACGGTTTTGGGGCGTTTGACTTGGCCGTAAATGCCCGGCACGCTGAGGCAGCCTTCTTGGGCGGTGTCGTTGCCTTTGTGGCGGTCGATCTCGGGGTTGAGGATCACCCAGGACTCGCCCTCGTCGCGTTTTCCCGTGGGGTTGGCGACGAACATGCGGATGGGCAAGTCAACTTGGTTGGCCGCCAGGCCGACGCCGTCGAACTCGTACATCAGGTCGAGCATCTCTTCGGCCATCGACTTCAGCTTGGCATCCACCCGCATGATGGGGCGGCTGGTGTGTCGGAGTGTCGGATGCGGAAAATGGATGATCGACAACGGCATGATGAAGTTGGGAAAAAGACGAAACGGCGGATGAGTTCAATCAATCCCGCAGCTTATCAAACTTCCGGCGGATCATCACGCTCCCAACAAGCCGCGGCGTGCGATCGGTCTGGCAGTCCGGGCCGATCGGTTCGGCAGCGGTCCACGGCGATCGGGCAGCGGTCGGCGAACGAGCAACCGGGGTAGAACTTGTCCGGCGAGGGGACTTCGCCTTGCAGCACGATTCGCCGTCGTTCGGCCGCGAGGACTGGGTCGGGGACTGGGACGGCGGACAGCAGGGCTTCGGTGTAGGGGTGTTTGGGGTCGGCGTAGAGTTCTTCTGCTGTGCCGAGTTCCGCGATTCGGCCGAGGTACATCACTCCGACTCGAGTCGCGATGTGGCGGACGACGGCCAAGTCGTGAGCGATGAACAGGTACGCCACACCGAGTCGCTGCTGCAGGTCCATCATCAGGTTGATGATCTGTGCTTGGATCGAAACATCGAGTGCGGACACGGGTTCGTCACAGAGGATCAGGTCCGGTTGGACCGCGAGGGCGCGAGCGATGCCGATGCGTTGCCGTTGGCCGCCACTGAATTCGTGGGGGTAGCGATTCAGGAATCGAGGGTTGAGGCCCACCAATTCCATCAGTCGCAGCACTTCGAGTTGGCGGTCTTTTCCGGAGGCGAGTTTGTGAACCGTCAGCGGTTCGCCGATGATGCCACCGACGGTCATCCGAGGGTTGAGGCTGGCAAAGGGATCTTGGAAAACCATTTGCACGCGGCGTCGGTACGGCAGCATCTCTTTGTCGGACAGTCCCGCAATCGATTTGCCGTCAACCAGGACGTCGCCTGAGGTCGGGTGAACCAGGTTGATGATCGCGCGAGCGGTGGTCGATTTTCCGCAGCCGGATTCCCCGACCAACCCCAGTGTTTCGCCTTTGGCAATGTCAAAGGACACGCCATCGACGGCGCGGATCAGGCCTTGCTCGGGATTGAACAGGGACCCACGTCGAAAGGGGAAGTGAACCTTCAGGTCGCGGACTTGCAGCAGCGGTGGGTCCGCGGTGGCGTTGCCTGATCCTTGGGTGGCTTCGTGTGGGGCGTTGACTGCGCTCATGAGGGCATCTCCACATGGCAAGCCGCGAGGTGAGGTTGCACGACGGGCAGGTTCGCACCGCCGGCAGGTTCTGTTTTCAACGCCAGCGTGGGTTCTTCACGCTCGCAAACCGGTTGCACGAAGCTGCACCTCGGCGAGAACGCGCAGCCGACGATGGGTTCGGACATGTCCGGCGGGCCACCGGGAATCGCCAGCAGTTTCTCGTGGCGATCGGTGTCAAACCGTGGCAGCGAACCGAGCAAGCCAAGTGTGTACGGGTGTTGGGGGGACGCGAAGAGGTCGTTCACGTTGGCTTTTTCAACAATGCGTCCGGCGTACATCACCATCACGCGGTCAGCGACACCGGCCACCACGCCCAGGTCGTGCGTGATCAAGACAATCGCTGTGCCCTTGCGTTCTTGCAGGTCAGCGAGCAGATCCATGATCTGGGCTTGGATGGTCACGTCCAGTGCGGTGGTGGGCTCATCTGCAATCAGCAGTTCCGGTTCGCAGGACAACGCCATTGCGATCATCACGCGTTGTCGCATCCCACCACTGAATTGGTGCGGGTAGTCGCGGAGGCGTTTTTCGGGTGACGTGATCCCAACCATTCCCAACATGTCCACCGCGCGTGCGGCAGCTTCTTTCTTTGTGAGTCCCAAGTGCAACCGAGTCATCTCGGTCATTTGCTGCTCGATGGTCATCAGTGGGTTCAACGCCGTCATCGGATCTTGAAAGATCATCGAGACATGCCGGCCGCGGACGCTTTGCAGTTCTCGATCGGTCATCTTCAGGAGGTCGCGACCTTGAAACAGCGCCGTTCCGGAATCGATTTGTCCCGGCGGTTGTGGGATCAGTCCCATCATCGCCAAGTTGGTGACGCTTTTTCCGCTGCCTGACTCTCCCACGATGCCGACAGTCTCCCCTGCTCGAACATCAAAAGATATCCCGCGGACGGCTTGGACCTGCCCCTCATCTGTTTTGAAGCTGACCTTGAGATCGGCAACCTGGAGGAGTGGTTGGTCGTCCCCGCGAGGGGCGTCGATTGCGTCCGCTGTGGCGGGCATGGAGGAAGCGGTGGGCGATCCGGGAGCTGGGTTCATCGGTTTTTCATCTTTGGATCCAACGCGTCACGCAAACCGTCGCCTAAGAAGTTCAAAGCGAACAGGGTCATGGCCAGAGCCGCGCCTGGGAAAATCACCACCCACCAAAAAAGTTTGACGCTGGAAAGGGCTTCCACGCCGTCGTTGAGCAACAATCCCCAGGACACATCGGGCGGGGCAACGCCCAAACCCAGGAACGAGAGGAAAGCTTCGAACAGCATCACGGCGGGGATGGTCAAGGTCAGGTAAACGATGACGATGCCAAGCACGTTGGGCACCAGGTGTCGAAACACGATTCGCATCGACGAGGCACCAATTGTGCGAGCCGACTCAATGAACTGTTCTTGACGAAGGGACAGCACTTGGCCGCGAACGACGCGTGACATCGTCAGCCAATAGATCGCACCGATGATGATGTAGAAGATCATGATTTGGTCGATGCCGTAGCTTTCCAGCCACGCTTTCACGCTCTCCTCGCCCAAGAACGTGACCAGGTAGATCACCACAAAAATGAACGGGATCGAATACAGCATGTCGACGATCCGCATCATCGCTGCGTCCACCCAGCCACCGAAGTAGCCTGCGATCGCGCCGTAGCTGACGCCGATCACCAAACTGACCAACGTCGCCACCACACCCACGACCAGTGAAACGCGAGCGCCCCAGAAAACTCGAGCGAGCAGGTCGCGTCCGAGTTTGTCGGTTCCAAAAATGGATGGCACCGCGTAGTCACCAAAGATCGCGACGCGAAGCTGCACCATCTTGAAGGAGATGCTGCCGAGTTGATTCCAGAGTTGGTTGAAGGGATGTTCGACTCGAATTCGGTCTTGGATCGACTCAAG
This sequence comes from Rhodopirellula islandica, assembly GCF_001027925.1. Classification (NCBI taxonomy): domain Bacteria; kingdom Pseudomonadati; phylum Planctomycetota; class Planctomycetia; order Pirellulales; family Pirellulaceae; genus Rhodopirellula; species Rhodopirellula islandica. The sequence goes on from NZ_LECT01000023.1 coordinate 106,021, forward strand.
CTGTTTGGCTTGTTCGGCCGGGTGGGTGGTTGCCAATGCCGCCGCAGATTCTTCGGCGATGTTGGCTTCGAAGAGTGCCAGTTGGCTGGTCAGTTTTCTGTCGGCGAACTTCAACCCTTCCCGCGATCCCATCGTGACCGATTCGAACGAGGGTGGGAGGAAGCGGCGGTTGTTGAGGTCTTTGTCGAGCGGGCTTTGCAGCGGCAGCATCGGCGTCAGGAACGCGACCAACCCCAAACCGATCAAGAAGACCAGCGAGGTCATGGCAGGGCGGTTGCGACGCAATCGACGCCAAGCATCTTTCCAAAGCGAGACACCGCGAATCTTGCGGGATTCCTCCAGCAACTTCGCGAGCGCTTCTTCGTTCTTGCCTGAATCGGGAAGGTTCATTCCAGTTCGACTCGCGGGTCAATGACAGCGTAGGCCAAGTCAACGATGGTGTTCATCACAAACAGCAGCACGGTGTAGGTCAGCACCATGCCGGTCGCCAGCGTCGTGTCACGCTGAGTCGCGGCATAGATGAAGTGGCTGCCCATCCCGGGCAAGGCAAAGATTTTTTCCAGCACCAGCGATCCGGTCAGGACGCCCGCCGTGGCTGGACCGAGGTAGCTGACCACGGGAAGCAACGCGCCGGGAAGCACGTGTTTGATGATCACGGTGCGTTTGGGCAGTCCTTTGGCGAACGCGGTGCGAACATGTTCGCGGGTGAGCGATTCCAGCATCCCGGCTCGGGTCAGGCGGGCGATGTAGGCGGCAACGGGCAGTCCCAGACAAATCGCCGGCAGGGTGACTTGTCGAAGGGTTCCCCAGCCTGCGGCCGGGAACAGAGGGATCAAGAACACGAACAGCAAAATCGCGATCGATGCCAACACAAAGTTGGGAATGGCGATGCCGAGCACCGCGGTTGCCATCATCGCCACGTCGGCGACGGTGCCGCGATAAACGGCCGAGATGACTCCGGCGGAAACACCCAGGATGATCGCGAAAACCAAGGCGAAGATGGCCAGCGAGGCGGAGACGGGGAAGCCTTCCGCGATGACTTGGTTGACGCTGTAATCCTCCAGCTTGATCGACCAACTGAGGTCGCCGCGGCTGAGGATGCCCCACATGTAGTCCCAGTACTGCTGCAGTGGCGGTGCATCCAGGTTGTACCGGGCACGCATCTGTTGCTCGATCGCGGGAGGCATCGCGCGCTCGGCACTGAAGGGGCTGCCGGGGGCCGCACGCATCAGCACAAACGAAACGGTGTAAACCGCCCACAGTGTGATGGCCATCCAGCCGAGGCGTCGGACCAGGAATCCGAGCAAGTCTTTCATGGCTTGGGTTCCAATCGAATCGTTTGAAACGGGTGCGTGTCTTGTGGTGTCGGGAACAAACCCTTGACGTGGGGTTTGATGATGTTCAGTCCGACGTAGTAATAGATTGGAATCGCAGGCAACTCATCGGCCCAGATCGTTTCGGCTTCCGCCAACAGTTCCATGCGTTTGACTTTGTCGGATTCGGACGCCGCGGCGGCCACCAGTTCGTCGTAGCGTGGGTTGTTCCAAGCGGTGTTGTTCTGCGGGCTCTTGCTGAGGAACAGGTCCAAGAACGTGTTGGGATCGGGGTAGTCGCCGTTCCAGGCGGCTCGCGAAATGTCGTACTTCTGTTGCTGGCGTTTGTCGAGGAAACTGCCCCATTCCATGTTCTGCAGGTCAGCTTTGACGTTCAGGTTGTTTTGCCATTGCTGTTGGATGACTTCCGCGATCGCCCGGTGGCTTTCGCTGGTGTTGTACAGAATCGTGAACTTGGGGAAGCCGCGTCCGCCGGGGTAACCTGCTTCGACCAGCAGTTGCTTGGCTTCTTCGAGCGATCCTCGATTGCCTTTGACGTGCGTGTAACCGGCAATCCCAGGCGGTACCAAGGCAAAGGCAGGCTGTTGGCCAGCCTTGGTGACTTCACGCACGATCTGTTCGCGATTGATCGCCATCGAAAGCGCTTTGCGGACTCGCACGTCATCCAGTGGCGGGCGTTTGGTGTTGAGTTCGTAGTAGTACACCGACAAGTACGGCGCGCCGTGGTAATCGTCGCGTTGCTTGAGTTCTTCGATCAGGGTGACGGGCGGGTCGGTGACCCAGTCCAGTTCGCCGGTCTCGTACATGTTGAGCGCTGTGTTTTGGCTCTCGATGGAAAGGGCATCGATCGTTTCAATCCCCACGGTGTCGGCGTCGTACCATCGCTCGTCTTTGACCAAGCGGACTCGGTCGCGCAGTTTTCGAAGGCCGACTTTATAAGGGCCGCAGGTGACGATGTTCTCGGGCCGCGTCCACATCGGTTTGCCATGCTCTTCAATGCAGTGGCGAGGGACTGGGAACAGAGGGTAGTACGCGGTCAGGTACGGGAAGTACGGGAGGGGGTCGCGAAGATGGACGATCAGCGTGAATGGGTCGGGAGCTTCGACGCCACCGAGTTGATCGAAGGCGACCAGGACGGCATGGGCTCGCTGGGTGTTGTCCTTCGCCAAGGGCGTCTGCAGGTTTTTGGTGTAGGTGACCGTTTCGGTGACCTCGTCCCAGAGGATTTCATCGCCGTCTCGTTTCGCCAGATCAACGGTGTACAGCCATTCGGATTGCCAATCGGCAGTGGCCTTGGACTTTTCTTCTTTGGAGGCGTCTTCCGGAACGTTGGGCTGGGGCGGTTTGTCGAGCGCCTTCAGGGTGCCGTGAACGATGGTCCCACGGGGGAAGGTTTGGGGGGCTGGATCGCCGTCGATCGATTCACCCGGGCGGTCCCACAGTTCGACTTCGACCTTGTCGCCGGGTTGGACTTCGCCGGTCGCGTAGGCTTCGGCGTGCTGGACGCCGAACAGTTGGAAGTTGTATTCGCAGGCGGTTTCCGGATGCAGCATCCGTGTCCACGACCAGACAAAGTCAGCCGATGTGATCGGGACCCCGTCGCTCCAGGTGGCATCGTCCCGCAAGTGGAACGTGTAGGTCATGTTGTCCGGCGAGACTTCGTAAGACGAAGCGATGCCCGCCTGAGGAGTCATGGGTTGGACGCCGGTTTCTGGATCGGGGTCGCCCTCGGGCAACTCTTCCAGCAAACCGGTGAAGATGTTGAACAGAATCCGGCTTTCGGGTTGGCCGGTCGCTCGGTGTGGATCAAGCGTTTTGGGGTCGGTGCCGTTTTGAAAGCTGAAGTCAGCCGGCGGCATCGCATCAAATCGAGACGCCCAGATCAGGGACACCATCACCACGATGGCAGCCACAACCAAAAACGCTCGACGAAGTTCCAAAGGCATGGCGGAAAATCAGGAGGGAGGGAAACAGGGCGTCAGCATCATGTTTCATCTTCAATGCATTGGACAGACTGTGGCTAGTCTATCGCAAGACAGACGCCACTGCGTTGCACAACCATTCCATCCGCGATTCATTCATGCCAGCGACGTTGATTCTGCCACTGCCGACCAAATAGACGCCATGTTCGCTACGCAATTGGTCGACTTGCATCGGTGACAAACCGCTGAATGAGAACATGCCTTTCTGATTCAGCAAGAACGAGAAGTCTTGGTCGACTCCCGTCGCGGCCATGCCATCGACAAATTGTTTTCGCAGCGAAGCGATTCGGGTTCGCATCTCGGCGAGCTCTTCGTGCCACATCTGAGTCAGCCCTTGGTCGGCCAACACGGTGGCCACGATCGCACCGCCGTGGCGGGGTGGGTTGCTGTAGTTGGCTCGGACGACTCGCTTGAGTTGGCTGAGAGCTGCCTTGGTCGTGTCAGCGGACCCGGACACCAGGCAAGCGGTTCCGACACGTTCGCTGTACAGGCCAAAGTTCTTGCTGAATGACGAGCACACGATGGCTTCGTCGACATGCCGCAGCACGGTGCGAACGCCCGCCGCGTCTTCGTTCAGGCCAGTGCCGAAGCCTTGGTAGGCGAAGTCCAGCAGCGGGGTCAGGTTCTTTTCCGCGACGACGCTGGCGATTTGTTCCCATTGTTCCGGTGTCGGGTCGACTCCGGTTGGGTTGTGGCAACAAGCGTGCAGCAGGACCGCGTCGCCGGCCTTGGTTTTGTTCTTCAGGTCTTCGATCAAGGCGTCGAAGTCCAGCGTCTTTTTGTCCGAACCCAGGTAAGAATAGGTTTCCACGGGCAAGCCGGCAGCGGCCATGATCGCGTTGTGGTTGGCCCAGGTTGGCGTCGGCAAGAAAATCCGCAACGGTCCGCACTGAGTGGCCAGGAATTCCGCCGCCACGCGGAGGGCACCCGTGCCGCCCGGTGTCTGCACGGCAGCCACGCGTTCGGGGGCGATTTGATCGGCGAAAATCAATTGACGGGCGGCTTCGCGGTAATCCGGCAGGCCATCGATGGAGAGGTAGCCCTTGGTCGATTCGGTTTCAATGAGCCGTTTTTCGGCCTCTTTCACGCAGCGAAGCACGGGCGTGGTGCCCGAAGCGTCTTGGTACACGCCCACGGAAAGATTCATTTTGGTTTCGCGTTCATCGGCTTTGAACGCTTCAGTCAGTCCCAAAATGGCGTCGGGAGCAGCAACAGAAATGGAATCGAATCGGTGCACGGGGAAACCGAAATCTGAGTGGAGGGGAGGGAGTCGACGTCACATTGGGTCGACGGAGCCACGAGAATAACTACCCAGCCGGATTTCGCCTACACGCGGGAAAGTGCTCAGCCCGGAGTCCCAGGGTGGGGAGCACGTTCTCCGCTCTCTGCAGATTGGCCCTCGGCACTCTATGCTACCGCCATGCTTGTCACTCCTGAATTGGATCAAGCCAACCGTCGCTGGGCGGTTGGCATCTCGGTCGCCTTCGCCCTGCTGGTCGTTGGCGTCGCGTTCGTTCGCCCCTGGGCTCTCGCTGCGTTGCCGTTGGCGTGGGCCCTGCATTGGTGGTTCCGCCGGCGAACGGTGCGTCGATTGAAAGTCATGGCCTCGCCCTTCCCGGACGTTTGGGAAGCCGCGCTGCAAACGCATGTCGTGTACTACCGCATGCTCGACGAGGATCAACGCGAGGGTTTCCGCAATCGCATGAAGGTCTTTTTGGACGAGGTCGCCATCACGGGAATCCGCACCGACGTCGATGAAACGACGCGAGCCCTGGTGGGTGCCAGCGCGGTGATCCCGATCATGGGGCTGGACGACTTCGAGTACTCGGGATTGGGCGAAGTGCTGATCTACCCCGGGTCCTTTGGTGCGGATTATCAGACCGAAGGTGACAGCGACAAAAACACGTTGGGGATGATCGGCGTGAATCACCTGAGCGGGGTGATGATTTTGTCCAAGCCTTCTTTGCTGGCTGGATTCTCAAACCCGGGTGACAAACGCAACGTTGGCATTCACGAGTTCGCTCACTTGGTCGACAAAGCGGACGGCGAAGTCGATGGGATTCCCGCGTCGGCTTCGTCGGAAGTCACCGAGCCGTGGGTGAAGTGGGTGGGGGAAGAGTTGCAATCCGAGGGAACGCGTTCAGGGATCGACGATTACGCGTACACCAACGAGGCGGAGTACTTCGCTGTGCTGTCAGAGTACTTCTTTGAGAAACCAGCCCAGTTGCAAGCCAAGAACCCAAAGCTCTACGCGATGCTTCGCAAAATGTACCACCAGGATCCCAAGCGTCTGTTTCGCGGTCGTCGCAAACGTCGCGGGAAAGTCCACCGCAACGACCCGTGCCCTTGCGGCAGCGGAGACAAGTTCAAGCACTGCTGCCGCCGCAAGACCATGCAAGGCTTGCCACGCCCTCGGGGCACTCAAAAAGAGTAGAACATTTGTCCTCAAATGTTTGCGTGTCTGATGAGTGTCGTCGAGCAGCGTGAAGCGAACGGTTTGGAGCTGAATCGGGTGCGACGAGGCTTGGTGGTGGAGGCCTGCTCGACGGAACAGTTGAGACAACTGTTCTACTCTGATCTGGTGCTCCCTTTGGTCCGACATGGATGCCAGGCCATTGCTCACATCGCGTCGTCTGAAATCGGTTCGCGGCCGCGAGGTGTCATCAGCGATTGCCAAACACGGTGGTCGATCGTTTCCGAAATGAATCGGGTGCCGCCGTCAGCCATGGCTGCGTTGACTCCTTCGATATGTGCCGACGACGGGCGAGCCAAGTCGGCGGCGTTGGTGGAATTCATCTGCATCGTTTCAGTGAGCGCACGTTCCCCGTTGATCCGGTGAATCTCGCGGGGTTGCTTGTTGTTGCTCCAGTCCACCCCGTGCCAAACCATCGTGTTGGTGAACCGGCTGAGTGTGGGGTAAAGCACTTCGTCGGGATGGTTCTCGAAGGTCAGATCCTCATCGTTGACGAATCCCGATCGATGCCAGGAAAGCGCATGAAGCGATTCGGAGAAAAGGACCGTGTTGCCCGCTCCATCGCGAATGTCATCCAATTGAATTGGTTTCGCGATCGGAACGCGGGCCTCTGCGTCGGATCGTTCCAAGCGAGCGGAAACCTGGTTCCCAAGGGCTCCGAATTGTTTGCTCATCGATTCAGCGAACGTGACGGTTTTGGTTGTGCCGTCGGGATGAAAGATGGCGTGTTGGCCCGAGATCATGTCGTTCGGTGGGAAGAAGACACCCGCGTTGGCGACGTAACTGTTGCGTCCGTCGTCTTCACTTTGGGTGGGATCCGTTGGGCACTGCATGATCGCCAGGTTGGGTGCCGCCAGCGGGTGAAAGCCTTGCCCGCTGAATCCGGTGGTGGAACCTTCGGCCTGAGTGAGGATCGGGAAGCGGTCCTCAGTCCAGTGTTCGTAGGTTGGTTGAGCGTCCAGCCAAGGCAGCAGGGCGACTGCCCAGGTTCCGATCTTGCGGTGAGGGGAGAGGTTTTGCGAGTTCGCTTCGGGGGAATCGGCGGAGGGATCAACCAAAGACGAAAGGACCGTTTCAGTTTCGGGATCCCAACCAAAGTGGCCGAACTCCATCGCCCATCCCGGCAGTTGGTCCTTGGCAGCGGAGTACTGGATCGCAGCCAAGCTCAGGTTTTTGATTTGGGTGGAGCATTGGTTTCGGCGACCACTATGTGGTCCGTTGATCGCCGGCAACAGCAGTGCCATCACAATCACGATGCAAATCAAAACCACTGCCACTTCCAGCAGCGTCAGTCCGGATCGATTGCCTGTCATCGTCGCACCTCGCAGTTCAGGGAATTGGGAACAGCGTCTCAGGTGCATTGTAAGCCAGATCAGTCACTGGCGTTCGTAGGCCAGGTTCCACCTGGCGTTGGACTTTGGTGAGCGGTTGTTGGCAGGTCAACACGCTCGAGCAATCGTAGGCCGGACCCAGCGAAGCGTTGTTCCGGCAACCCAGGTCCACATCATCGCGGCCGCAACCACCACGACTGCCGGAGCGGCGTCCCTCCGGTCCTTGGTCCGGCCTACAACTGCTGGACGGCTCGCTTTGTTCCAAAGCATCGGCGCGGTTGCCATGTAAAACATGGCCTACGATCTGAGGCGTCGTAGCCGGATTCGCCGGGATTTGGACGCGAACCCTCTCAATCGGTGGCGTTTTTTGCGAGTCGTTCTTCGATGATGCTGACCAGCTGTCTGGGGCTGAAGGGTTTGCTGACCAGGGAAACCAAGCCGGGGCGTTCGACGATTTTGTCCGGGTCGATTTCAAAGCCCTTGGCCGTGCAGAGGACAATCACTGAAATCGGCGACGTTTCGACCACGCGGCCGATCAGCTCGACTCCACTCAGAGCGGGCATTTCGTGGTCGGTGACCAGAGCATCGAACTTTTCGCTGGACTGAATCATGTCCCAGGCCAGTTGCCCATCTGCGACCGCGGTCACATCCATTCCGGCGCGGTCCAAGGTGAATTGCAGCAAATGTCGCAGGACGGGGTCGTCTTCCGCGATCAAAACCCGTTTTTTTTGTGCAGCATTCATGTTTTTTTGCGTTCATTCATGGGGGTGTGCCGGCCTTGCTTGTCTTGACGTTAAGTTCCGGCGATTTCTATACTTCGGGCTCACGGATTCGAATCCCTTCACCCCTGCGAACGTATGAACAGCGAGCGACGTCACCAGCTGAACGAGAATGAACTTGCCGGAGTCCTCGACAAGTTGAATCACTCGATTGAGCCTTACTCCAAGACAATCGCCTTGGGTGTCGCAGCGTTCTTCGTTGCTGTCTTGGGTTATGGAGTCTATTCCAGTACTCGATCGGACAATCGAAGCGACGCCACGTTGCAGTTGATCGATGCGTCCATCACCGGCGACACAGAGAGTCTAGCGACCATCGCCGCCCAATACCCGAAGACCTCCGCTGCGGCTTGGGCACGTCTTTACCAAGGCGGCCAGCAAATGGGACTCGGGTTCTCATCGTTGTACACCAGCCGAGATGAAGCGGAAACATTGCTCGACGATGCCGTCGACGCTTACAAGCAAGCGATGGAGCTGAGCAACGATGCCATGATCCAATCACGTGCCCATTACGGTCTCGCGCAAATTGCGGAAGCGCGAGGCAACGTGGAAGAGGCAGTGCAGGAATACGAAGCCGCGATGGCGGTGGGCGAATCCGCCGCGATGATCGAAGAAGCCAAGACTCGCGTCGCCTCACTCTCGTCACCTCAAGCGAAGGAATTCTTGGCTTGGTTCCAAGAACAAGACTTCTCGCCAGCGGAACCGAGCATGCCACCGTCGTTGCCAGGAGCCGGTGAACTCCCCGACCTGCCAGACTTGGATTTGCCACCCTTGGATTTCCCAATGGACGATGCGACCGAAGCGGATGCAGAAGTGACGGAGGAAGCTGAGGCAACTGAAGAGCCAGCGATGACCGAAGAAGTTGCTGAAACGGAAGCTGCCGCCGAGGAAGAGGCCGCGGAAGAGGCTGCCTCGGAAGAAGCCGCTGAGCCAGCCGAAGAAATGAAGGAAGAGGCTGCGGCCGAAGAAGCGTCCACTGAGGAAGCTGCCAAAGAAGAAGTTCCGGCAGAAGAAACGGTGGAAGCAGAAACGCCAGCTGAGGAAGCTGCCGCTGAGAAAGCTCCCGCCGCAGAAGAAGCACCCGCTGCCGATGAACCCGCCGTATCCGACGAGTGATGCGCGAATTCGTCGTTCCTGAATCCGCTCATGGGTTTCGAATCGATTTGTTCTTGACCCAGTCCTGCGATGGCTACAGCCGATCGCAAATTCGGGACGCGGTTCAGAACGATGGTGCGGAAGTCGATGGGCGGGTCATTCGTCCCAGCTACAAAATCAAAGCTGGGCAGACGATCCGGTTTCGCGTGCCTCCGCCGGCATCCGACGACACGGTGCCGGAGAACATCCCGCTGGATATTCTCTATGAAGACGATGGTTTGGTCGTCATCAACAAGGCGGCTGGGATGGTCGTGCACCCGGCACGTGGCCACTGGTCAGGGACGCTGACGAGCGCGCTCGCGTTTCGGTTTCAATCGCTATCCGACGTGGGTGGTCCCACTCGTCCAGGCATTGTGCATCGTCTGGATCGAGACACCAGCGGCGTGATCGTCGTTGCCAAGAACAACGCGGTGCACCTGAATTTAGCTGCCCAGTGGCACGACCGATTGGTGCAGAAGGAATACACCGCGATCACATCGGGCCGACTCGATCGAGATCGTGACTGGATTCACGCTTCGATCGGACGTCATCCCTACCAGCGCGACAAACAAGCGATCCGTGAAGACCATTCGACCAGCAAGTCCGCGTCGACGTTCTATGAAGTCGTGGAACGCCATGGCCGCGTGACGCGAGTGGACGTGCGGCCCAAGACGGGGCGCACGCACCAAATTCGAGTTCACCTGGCGCACATCGGCTGCCCGATTCTTTGCGATCGACTGTACGGTGGGCACTCCGAGTTGAGCCGTTCGCAGATTCGCCGGATGGCCGGCATGGAAGTCGCAACGCCTGGTGTGCAGCCGACTTCTGAAGACCAGCAGGTTTTGCTGGGGCGTCAAGCCTTGCACGCCAAAGCATTGACCTTCACCAACCCACAAACCGGGAAAGAAATGACGCTGACCGCGCCCATTCCTCCCGACATGCAAGCCGTTCTTGATCTGCTGTCTTCTGACCCTTCTCATTAATTCTTCTCTCTGCAATTTCCTGGAATCTCGTCGCCATGGCTGAGCTCTTTTCGATCTCCGGTTTGTTCACGCTTGGGATGCTGGTGCTGTTGCAGGCGGTGTTGGGGTTCGACAACTTGCTCTACATCTCCATCGAGAGTCAGCGTGTTGCCGAGGACCAGCAGTCCAAGGTCCGAAAGATCGGCATCGGATTGGCCGTGATCTTGCGAATCGTACTGCTGTTCGTGGTCGTGAGGTTGATCGCGTTGTTAGAAGAGCCCTTTATTGAGTTCCACAATGGCTACATCGACGCTGCCATCTCCGGGCACAGTTTGATTGTTCTGTTCGGTGGTGCGTTCATTCTCTGGACCGCTCTCAAGGAAATCTATCACTTGCTCGCTGAACCCGAACTCGGGCATTCCGAAGACTCAGCGAAGGCCAGTTTTGGCAAAACGATTGGATTGATCGTGATGATGAACTTGGTCTTTTCGTTTGATTCGATTCTCAGCGCGATGGCACTGACCAAGAGCTTTGCAATCATGGCGACCGCGATTGTGATCAGCGGAGCAATGATGATTTTCTTGGCTGACCGGGTGGCAGATTTCTTGAAGAAGAACCGCATGTACGAAGTGCTGGGCCTGTTTGTGTTGTTCATCGTCGGGGTGATGTTGGTCAGTGAAGGCGGTCACCTGGCTCACGTCGCGTTGTTTGGTCATGAAGTCCATGCGATGGCGAAGAGCACGTTCTACTTTGTGTTGGCGATTCTGATCGTGGTCGATGTGGTTCAGGGCAAGTACCAGAAGACGTTGCTTGCACGGCAAGAAGCCGCCAAGGCAAATCTCCCAAAGAAAGTCCAAGCCTAGAGGGTTCGTATGTCCGCGTCCCCGCACCGGCGACCTGCTCCCAAGCGACGTCCCGTCACGGATCTGGAACCTGGCAGAGTTCCACCGCCCAAGGCTGTTCGATCGAAGTCGGCTCAGCCCCCGGTCGCTCCTTCCAGGCCGAAAGGGGCGGCGCCCTCCATTGCTGCAGCCCAGTCGTCGGCCTCGGGGAAGCACTCGTCCGAGCCGGTCGTGGATTCAGCGAAGGTTCCACCAGGAGTCGTTCCGCCTCGCGACCGAGACACATTGTTCGCATTGGCAGAGTTTCTGCAGACGCGGCGGCCGGACCCCCAGCGGATTCCCGTCGTCCAGCGTGAGATTCACGCCGAGGTGTTGGGGCTCAGTCGGACGATCGACCGGCCCAATTTCAAACGGGTTGGACGCGATGACTTGGTGCGTTTGATCCATCTGCTCGACGAAGCTTTCTTCGAAGGCCGCGTGTTGCCAGTCGCGAAGGCGGAAGGTTTGGAGTTTGGGTTTTCGTCTCGGATGACCAGTGCCGCCGGCAAACTTGTGACGCACTATCCCGGCGGCAAACGCGATGGTCCGCGGCGTTTTGAGATGATCCTTTCGTCGACGCTTTTGTTTCAGACATTTGAGGATGTGGATCGGCCTGTCACGGTCACGGGGCGCACGTGTCGCGATCGCTTGGAAGCGATGCAGCGAGTCGCGGAACATGAAATGACACACCTGATCGAGATGTTGATCTGGAACGCGGGCAACTGCAATCAAAAGCGTTTTCAGTCGATCGCCCGCAGCTTCTTTGGGCACACGGATTACCAACACAATTTGATCACCCAGCGTGAGCGGGCCGCGACCAAGTTCAACATTCGCGTTGGCGACCAAGTTGCGTTTCGAGAGGGATCGCGGCGAGTGGTCGGGCGAGTCAATCGCATCACACGCCGTGCAACGGTGCTGGTGAAAGACCCGAAAGGGGAGTTGTTCAGCAACGGGGATCGCTATGTTCGTTACTATGTGCCTCTGGAAAAGTTGAGTCTCGTTTCATCGAAGTAGAGGTCCCTGATGCCGTCTGTTCTTGCTGTTGCCGCGCACCCTGATGACATTGAGTTCTTGTTTGCCGGGACGATGCTGTTGCTGGGCCAGCGTGGCTGGGATCTGCACTACATGAATGTGGCCGATGGTTCTCGCGGCAGCACCACGATGGGACGCGAGGAGTGTGCCGCAACTCGCCTGCAAGAGGGCAAACTCGCCGCCAAGTGTCTCGGGGCAACGTTTTATCCACCGATTTGTGCGGACATGGAAGTTGCCTACACGACCGAGAATGTTCAGAGGGTTGCCGCGGTCGTGCGTCAGTCCAAGGCGTCGATCGTGTTGACACATTCGCCCATTGATTACATGGAAGATCACGAAAACGCCTGTCGGTTGGCGGTCAGTGCCGCGTTCGCCCACGGGATGCCGAACCTGGAAAGCATTCCGCCGACGCCGGTTTACATGGATCCTGTGACGGTCTATCACGCTCAGCCGGTCGGTTGTCGTCAACCAACCGGTGAGCTGGTGACGCCGCATTTTTATGTCGACAACGGATCCGTCGTGGAGCAGAAGGCCGATGCGTTGGCATGTCACGCCAGCCAAAAGCAATGGCTCGACGAGAGCCAAGGCATGGACAGCTACATCGAGTCGATGCGAGACCTGTCACGGATGGTCGGTAAGATGAGCGGGCAGTTTGAGCACGCCGAAGGCTGGCGTCGCCGCGAGCACTGGGGATTCTGTGGCCCCAACGATGATCCGCTGCGAGCCGCGCTGGCCGACCAGATCGCCGAAGGAACCAGGAACCTGTAGCTCGGTGGTTTGCCACGAGGGCACGTGGGGTGTTTGCAATCGGCAATTGCCATTTTGCAATCACCCCGTAGGCCATGTTTTACATGGCAATCATGCCGATGCTTTGGAACAAAGCGAGCCGTCTCCTCGAACGCTTTCGCGAGAGCAGGGTCTGCCGGCGGAGAGCGATCGCCAGGTGGAACCTGGCCTACGCGCGCTGTTCAGTCGAGATGTCGCCAGCCAACCGCGGAGCGGTGACATTCGATCGCGTCGGGTTTCAACCGGACGTCCCCCGCGGTTGCGGAAACACGTTACGAGTTGATGCCGAGTCGTTGCTGAAGCGTTTTTAAATCGGTGGTCATGGCTTCGAGGTGTTGGGGGACCAAGGCTGGATCGCGGTGGTCGAGGTATTCTTCGTGCAGCGAGATCGGGCAGTTCAAGTCGCTGGCTTTCACCGCGTCAAAGAATCTTTGGCTGACCAGTCCATCGCCCAGCGGCACGTTTTCGACGCGGCCATCGACCCACTGATAGTCTTTGACGTATAGCATCCGAACGCGGGGCTGGATCATTCGCCAGGTCACCGGCCAGCTCATGCCGCCTTCGACTTGGGCATGCCGGATGTCATAGACAACGCCCATGTGATCTGGCGCGATGTCCGTGAGGACTCGGTCCAGATCCCAGAGCGAGGCGCCCAGGTAGTTCTCGCCGGCATGGTTTTGATAGAGGGCCTGCACACCAAGTTTTCCGCAGTAGTCTGCCAGCTTTCCGAATCGTTGTTTCCAGTGATCCAGCTGGCTTGCGATGGGTTGTTGATGGTCGTACTTGCCGTATCGCATGCGGAATCGTGAGATGCCCAGGTCGGCTGCGGTTTCCAAGACCGTCGCTCGATGTGAATCGTCCATGTCGCCGATGTCGGTCGTGATCAGCGTGATTTCCAAGCCGTGCTTTTGCATTGCCTTTTGCATCTCGGGCAGTTTCTCAGCGGCTTCCGCGGGGGCCACGTTGCCGCCTTTGCGGACGGTGGCTTCGACACCGTCGTAACCTGCTTCGGCGAGTGCCGAGGCCATGTCGTCAAAGGACATCGAGTTCAGGGGCTTCGTGAAAACGCAGATCGGCCAGCGGTGATCCGCCTTCGGTTCGGCTGCAAGCAGGCTGCGTGTGGAAAGCGATGCCAGGGACGCGGCGGCGAGCGAGCCAGCGAGGAAATCACGGCGGTTGGGCATGATGGATTCCGAGAGAGCGGTGGGGCGTGAGGTGGGGGCGTCACTCTCGCCTTGCGTGCAGGCAAGGGAGGACGGGAGCCAGTTTAACCGAACCGGTGTCTGCCGTTTTCGCGAATGGTGTCATCGCGGGTTGGAAGTGGCGCAGGAGGGTTGGGCGCAGACCGGTCGTGAGGTCGGGCGAGACCAAGGTGTGCGCAGCCGAGGCTTGTGTCGCTCTTCTCGGAGGGGACACAGTGTGCCGAGCGATTCGTTAGCTGACGAACGCGGATTCGAGGCCGCGGGTTTGCGTCAAGAATTCTTTGATCGAAGGCAGTCGATCATCGACATTCGGTTCAATCATCCGCGTGATCACGCGAGCCACTTTGGGGTGGATGTCGTCGCGTCGTTCTAGGATCGGGGTGGAAGTTTCCGTGTCGTGTTGCAGTGCCGCACGTCCGCTGACGATCTCACCTTGCCACGGGTGTTTGAAGGTCAGCAGGCAGTAGAAGGTCACGCCGAGAGAGAACACGTCGACGCGTTGGTCGGTCGCACGTCGACGTACAATTTCGGGGCACATGTACAATGGCGTGCCGGTGCGGTTGCCGGGTGCCATGAACGGTGGTGTGGCGGGAACGGACAATCCAAAGTCGATCAAGCGGACACCCGAGACGGTTTCTTCGCCTTCTTCCGGGGGTGTGCAAATGAAGTTGCGAGGGCAAACGTCGCGGTGGATGAAGCCTTGGTCGTGCACGTAGGCAAGTGACTCGGCCATCTCTCGCATCAACAGCATTTCCTTGCCGTCGATGACATCGCGTTTCTTGCGAACGATGACGTCTTGGATGCCCACGCCGGCGATGTATTCCATCACCAAGATGCGTTGGTTTTTGGCCGTGATGCCGTGTTCGAATGTTTTCACGATCAGCGGATGCTTCATCTGCATCGCGATTTCGCCTTCGGAAGGTTTGTTCAAACCTTTGAAGCGACTTTCGAACAGTTCGTACTTTTCGGGGTCCAGGATTTTAACCCCGACGTTCTCTTTGCGTTCCAGGTCGTAGGCAACAAAGAAGTTGCTCATTGTGCCGGTGGCTGCCGTTCGAGATCGCTCGAATCGTTTCTCCACATCGATCCGCTTCAGCGAACCGCCGCCGCCTTTGGAGAACGCACCTTTGATCGAATCGAGCAGCCCCATCGGTTACTTCCCGCAATAGTCGATGGCGGTGGCAATTTCTGTCTTCAGAGTTTTGCGATGGACGATGCGATCGATGTAGCCGTGCTCCAGCAAGAATTCGCTGGTTTGGAACCCTTCGGGCAGTTCGATGCCGATGGTGGCTTTGATCGTTCGCGGTCCAGCAAAACCGATCAGGGCCTTGGGTTCGGCAAAGACCAGGTCACCGAGCGAGGCGAAGCTGGCGGCAACACCACCCATGGTTGGGTTGGTCAGGACACTGATGAACAGTCCGCCTGCGGAGTGATAGCGAGAAAGAGCGGCGGAGACCTTGGCCATTTGCATCAGCGACAGGATGCCTTCGTGCATTCGGGCCCCACCACCGGAGGCGCTGATGATGATCAGCGCGAGGTTTTGTTCGGTGGCGCGTTCGATCAACCGCGTCAGACGTTCACCGACGACGGATCCCATGCTGCCCATGATGAACGCACTGTCGGTCACCGCGAAGGCGACTCGGCGAGCGCGGATCATGCCGGTGCCGGTCAGGACCGCATCGGTCAAACCGGTGCGTTTCTGCTCGCCGATCAGTCGTTCGGCGTAGGGACGGCGATCGCTGAATTCGAGCGGGTCCGTTGGTCGCAGATGTTCGTTCATCGGTTCGAACGTGCCATCGTCGAGCACCTGAGCGACGCGTTCCCAGGCACTCACGTAAAAGTGGTGATCGCACTGGGGGCAGACGTTCAGGCGTTGCTGGACTTCTTTGTAGAACAGCGACGCGCCGCACGAGTCGCACTTCCGCCACACGCCCTCGGGCACCCCTCGTTTCCGATTGCCGGCCGTGTTGGGCGCGGGGCGGTTGGGGGTGGGAGAGGTTGGCGCTGCGTCGGAGGTTGACGACGTCGCGGCTGAAGACGGTTGCCCGTTGCTGTTAACTGCGCTATCCACTGCGGGATTTTCCACTGCGGTATCCATTTCCACTTTCGGGATCAGTCCAAGAGCATGTCGTCCACGGTCATTCCACCGGGGATCATGGGCAGCACGTGTTCTTGGTAGGGCACTTCGACGTCCAACAAGAAGGGGCCTTTGTGATCAATCATTTCTTGCAAGGCGCCTTCAAGGTCCGCTTTCTTTTTGACCGTGGCGGCTCCGCATCCGTAGCCTTTGGCAATTTGCACAAAGTTCGGGTAACGGTCGCTGGCGTATTCGAAGCGATCTGCGGTGCTCTTGCCCTTGGCTTCTTCGTGATCGATGGGGCCAAGGTAGGTGTGGGCGCGGTTGCGGTCCATGAATCGGTCTTCCCACTGAACCACCATTCCCAGGTGTTGATTGTTCAGCAACAGGACCTTCACCGGCAGTTTTTCGCAGAAACACGTCGCGAGTTCTTGGATGTTCATCTGGAAACTGCCGTCGCCGTCGATGTCGATGACGAGTGCGTCCGGGTGAGCGGCTTGCACACCCATGGCGGCTGGCAATCCGAATCCCATCGTGCCGAGTCCGGAGCTGCTCATCCAAGTCCGAGGCTGGCGGAACTTGAAGAACTGAGCCGCCCACATTTGGTGTTGGCCCACGCCGACGCTGACGTACGTCTCGCGATCAGCGGTGATTTTGCTGAGCGTCGCGATCGCGTGCTGTTGCAGAATTCCGTCGAACGAGTTGTCGTACTTCAGCGGGTACTTGGCTTTCAGGTCGGTGCAGGTCTTCTGCCAAGCTTCGATCTCGGGGGCCTGGACGATTTGGTTCAGTTCCCGAAGCACATCCTTCACGTCGCCGCGAACAGGGATGTGAGCTTGTTTGTTCTTGTTCAGTTCCGACGAATCGATGTCGACGTGAATGATCTTCGCGTCTTTCGCGAACGCTTCCACTTTGCCGGTCACGCGGTCGTCGAAACGCACGCCCAGTGCGATCAGCAAATCGCAATCGCGAACGGCGTAGTTGGCGTAGGCGGCACCGTGCATGCCCAACCAGTCCAGCGAGCGTGGGTCATCGGGCGAAACAGCGCCCAAGCCCATGATGGTGGTCACGGTTGGAATGCCCGTTTTCTTGATCAGTTCACGAAGTTCTTCGCTGGCTTCGCCGGAAACGATCCCGCCACCGGCGTAGATCACAGGGCGACGCGCCAACTTGATGGCCGCAGCCATTTGCTTGATCGTTTCGCTGGCAACCTTGGGTGGTTCGGGGGTGTAACCCGGGAGATCCATTTCTGGATCCATGTCGATTGGGAAGCTTCCCAATTGAACATCTTTGGGCATGTCCACCAAAACGGGGCCGGGACGACCGCTGGTAGCGATGTGGAAGGCTTCCTTCATGATGCGAGGCAAGTCAGCCAAGTCAGTCACGAGGTAGTGGTGTTTGGTGATTCCACGGCAGATTTCGACCATCGGGGTTTCTTGGAACGCGTCGGTTCCGATCGATCCCGTGGGAACTTGCCCGGTGATGCACAGCATCGGGATGCTGTCCAGTTTCGCGTCCGCGATGGCGGTCACCAGGTTGGTGGCCCCAGGGCCGCTGGTCGCCATCACCACGCCGATTTTGCCGGTGCTGCGCGAGTAACCCTGCGCGGCAAACGCACCGCCTTGTTCGTGACGGGGCAGAATCGTGCGAATCGAGTCCCCGTAACGTGTCAGGGCTTGGTGCATCGGCATGCTGCAGCCGCCTGGGTAGGCGAACAAGACTTCGACACCGTGATCGACCAATGATTTGACGAGTACATCGGCTCCATTCATCGGTTGCTGATCGCCTTTCGCGGCGCTGGCGTTGGAAGAGCTCGAAGCGGTACTCATCGGTGGTTGACTACTGGGGACAGAGTGGGATTCGAAAAGAGTCGAAATGGACCTTGCTCCGATCGTGAAAAACTTCCGAAGCTAGGGCCCTCCAACGTAAATTCCTCAGCCCTGACTGGCAATGGTGAAAACGAGGAACTGACCCCAATGAGCTTTGTTTTAGACCTATTCGCGATCGCCCTTGGTGGCTCCATCGGGGCCGTTCTTCGCTACCTGATCGCATTGACGGTGGTTTCTGCCCCGTTAGGCGGATGGTTGACGATGCATGGCAGTGTCGGCACGACGCTTGCAAACTTGCTCGGGTGTTTCGCCTTGGGGGGGCTGTATCAATTTTCTCAGGCGTTGGTGGCCTCCGATTGGGTCGCGACGGGTTGGGCGGCGTCTCTGGCGCAGCCTCGCACGCTCTTGGCCGTTCGGATCGGTGTTTTGGGGAGTTTAACCACCTTCAGCACCCTGATCGGCGAAACCGCTGTGTTTGCCTCGCAGGGACGTATTTTGGCCAGTTCCCTGCTTTTAGGGATCAATGTCATCGCTGGCTGGTGTCTTTTTTGGGCCGCGGTGTCGGTCGTTCGGAACTGGACCTCATGATCGCTTCGGTTGTTTCACTTCCCATTGGCAATTGGGTTCTGCGGTTGTTGCCCCTCCTGGCGGCGCTGCTGGCCGGCTGGATGGCTGCTCCTGCCAGCGGCCAAACCATGCCTGGTTTTTACAATGCGTTCGGCAAGACCGGCACGACGCGTAGTCGCCACGTGGCCTCGACGTCGGAAACGTTTGATTTGCCTGCCACCTACGTTTCGGCTTCGCAATTTGCTGATGACGCCTCGCTGCACGCGGTTTCAGTCTCGCCTGATGGCAAGGTTTTGGTTGCCGTGGGTGATTGGGGCGTGGTCGTTCGGAGTGACGATGCAGGCCAAACCTGGCGAAACTTTGCCTCGGGAGTCGACTTGGCTCTGTGTGATGTTCGGTTTTTGAATGAATCTCGCGTGGTCGCGGTCGGCGGTGGCTACGAGCCTGTCACGGGACTGAGTCGCGGGGTGGCGATTGCCAGCGACGATGCTGGGCGGACTTGGCACCGAGTCGACGCGATGGAAGCGACGAAGTTGCACCGCATGGCCGTTCGAAACAGTTTCGATGCCGAACCGCTGCCCGCTGGTTCCCTGGAGGCAATTGGGGACGACGCGGAAGCTTCGACCGGCAATCGTTTTCACTCCTTCGATGGCGGTTTGACTTGGTTGGAAGACACCGCTCAATCGCCCGAGTCACGCAGCAAGTTGCGTGACTGGTTGCGTCAAGATGTGCTGGTGCAAGACAGCCAATCGGCTCGCCAGACCAAAGGCGAAGGGTGGCGAGTTCGCGTGGATGCTCATGGGCTCATCGAGCGATCGACGGACGACGGACGAACTTGGAACCCTGTCCGCGGTGCCGGACGTGCGCCTGCGGTGATGTTTGTGGCGGCTTCGGAACAGACCGTGCCATGGGCGTTGATCGGTCGCGAAACATTGGAAATGAAACGACGTGTCGTCGTCGTGCTGGATTCTGCGAATCCCGCTAGCGCACAAACCGTCGGCAGGCTGGGCCGGGTGCGGCACGCCGCCATGCGACTGGGAGTTGCCAAAGCGGTTTGGTGCAGCAGTCCAACATCGGATCGGCAGCCTTCCGTGGATTTGCTGCAGCAGCATCAGCCCGCGGTGGTGGTGCTGGACGCGAATTTGCCGGAGGCGACGCGAAAGGCTTGGGTCAGTGCGACGCTGGAGGATTCCAACTTTCCATTGACTGCGTCATTGACACGCAAGCAGCCTCGGCGTGTTTACGCCAGCGAGTTGCTGGCTGGCGCCGTCGTCAGTTCATCCCGCAGCGTTGCCCTTCGCAGCGATGCGCTGTTGTCGGGGCGAGCCGTGTTGGCGGGCGATTTGGCATTGGATGCGATGATGGTGGTTGCCCCAGGAACGGCGGTGCCCGAGAGCGTGGTGGTTTCGCCCATGCCTGGAACCGCGACAGAGCTTCGGCGGGATCTGTCACTGACCGGCGGGTTGGTGCTGGCGGCTGGTCAACAGTTTGGCTCCGGTGTGACCGATCAAGCTTCACGGCGACGCTTGCAAATCGCGACCGCCAGGATGAGCCAGTTGTCGCGTTTGAAAGAGTTGCTCCACGACCCGGGACTCCGTTCCAAGGAACTGGCTGACACGCTGGAGGTCCTCTTGCCTCGGACGGCTTCGGAGGATCGGACGCGGATGCTGTGGTGGTTGTGGATTCAAACTCGGCACGCAGCGCAACTCGCCAGTTCAGAGGGGAATTGGCAGCACGCTCGATCCTTGACGACGTGCGAAGACATTTTGCTGCGGACGATCGTCGATGCCGCACCCGTGGACTCCGTGCGGCGCTGGGCGGACTGCATGTTGCAAGCCCGGCAAGAAAGCTTTGAACGTTCGGTGGTCTCGATGTCACCGAGCCAGCCTGGTTGGCTGGCGTCGAAGGCCGGCGGTTCGCACCCCGGTTGGGGCGACAAAGGATCTGCTAACCGCGATGGCGGCACCCGGGCAGGGGACGGTTTCGGGAACGCGGGCGGTCAGCAGGACGCAGTGCAATCGGGAATGCATTGGCAAACGCAATCGTTGTCGCCCTTTGCGGTGAAGCCGGTGGCGTATGAATCGACTTCGTCTGCGATCAACTCGCGTTCGTCCGCTGGCGGAATGGCTCGCGCCGGTTCGCTGAATCCACTGGCATCTGGAGCACTGGAGAGTTCGTTGCCAACCTTGTCACCGATGAGCCAGCGAACCAATTGGGAATACCATCCCGTTGTGATGGCGGCTCGACGCATCTCGGGCGTGGGCGTGGAAGCGGGGGATGGTCCCTCGGAAGAAGAATCAACTGCTTCCTCGCGATCGCAAACCCGGAAATCCAACGCGTTGCCTCGCGTTGCCTCGCGACCAAGATTGGATTGCGAGTTGGACGATGCTTGCTGGACTGATCTGCGTTGGCAGCGCACCGACGATCTCATGTTCGCTTGCGTGACAGACCGGGAGTACTTGTACGTCGCGGTCGTTGACTCAGGGAACTCCGGTGGCACGGGGGCTGAGTCCGGTCGGCCCCAGGCATTGGAGTTGTGGATCGATGGCGATGGCGATTTGATGTCCTCATTTCGTTTCTGGTGTGACTCGCGAGGCAACCGTCACGCTTCGGTGGACGGGTCGGTGCGATGGCAACCGAACTGGTACGCCGCACTGAGTGGATGGAGCGAGAGCGAATCGAGCGACGAGGTTGCTTCCGAGTCGTCTTTCAGCCGAGGCCCGCGGGTGTTGGCGGAAATTGCGATCCCGTTGGTCGAGATTTTGCCACGTGCGGATTCTTGGTCGCGGTTTTCAGAACAATTTGGTGTCCGTGTGCGTTCGTCGCCGGCGGGGGATTCCGCGGATTCAACGCCAGGCCATTCGCCAATCGGCGACGCCGGGCGATTGGCCTCTGATTTTCAAGCGTTGCCCAATCCGCAACACTGGCGATTCTTTCCCATGCCTGGCGAGTGATCGATTCTGGTGAGTCGCGGCATGCGAACGCCCTGATCCTTTGAGTTCGGTTTTGTCTGACACTGCCCCTGAAACTGATTCCGCCGACGAACCCATTCGGTCGTACACCCGGCCGCCCGAGCAGCCCTTGTTCGATCGCGTTCGGACGTGGACGGACGTCATGCCTTGGCTGCGATTGGTTCGCGTGGCCAGGTTGGCTGGCGCGCCGGTTTGGTTGGTCGTCGTCGCGACCGTGGATTTGATCTGGCGGATTGGGCTGGAACGAATGATTGGTCGTTCGGCCGGTGGATCTCTGGCGGCGGACGGATGGCAAACGTCCACGACCCTAGGAGATTTGATTTGGACTGGACCTTGGGTTCGTCCGGTCCCAGCCCCGTGGATGGATGGCGTGCCGTTGTTCATGCTCCACTGGGCGGCAGTGCTGTGGACGTTTGTTTGGTGGACACCCGTCGCGATGGTGTTGTTGCGATTGGGGATTCTGCTGACCGCCGGGCGTGATTTGCCAGGGTTTGTGGAGACCTGGAAGATCATTGGCACACGCTGGAAGTCGGCCCTGTTGATCAGCGTGTTGCCGGCCGTGTGTGCTTTGCCGCTGGTGTTGTTTCTGGTGTTGGCTGATGGTTTGGCAACCGGCGAGCAACCTCATCTGGTCTGGAGTTTCTTGCTCGCACCACTGGCGATTCCCGCCGCCTTGATTGTCGGGTTGTTGATGGCGGGGGCAAAGGCGGCGATTCCCTTCGGGTTGGCGGCACTGGTCAGCCAAGAGAAGGTGGATGCGATGGATTGCCTGAGCCGAGGCTACGAGGTCACGTTCCGCCGTTTGCCTCAGTTCGTTCTGTTGTTGGTGCCAGCGGGTGTGGTGCTGGCGATCGTGGTGGGTGGCTGGCAGTTGGTCGGTTTGACCGCGATCTCCACGATGCGGAATCCGGTTTGGACCGCACTCCTTTCGCGTTTCCCAATCATCGTTGGAATCACCGTCGGCTGGGCGATGGTCGGCGGCGTGTACTTGCTGCTCCGCCAGTCCGCTGGCGGGCAAGAAGTGGAGGACGTCTGGGACGGCCCGAAAGCGAAGCCATTGAAGATCCCATCCGTCAAACGCGACGCAAAGCCAGAGTAGAACAGTTGTCCCCCACTGTTTGCGTGCTGGCGTGGAATCGTTGAGCGGCCGGGCGCGATCGCGGGTGAAGCTTGACGCAGAGGCGGTGAGTCGCGGAGACGCAGAGGAGTTGGTTGTCTCGGATGCTAGCTCGCTTCGGACCCAGCCTTTTGCCTGAGTCAGAGTAGAACAGTTGTCCTCAACTGTTTGCGTGCTGGCGTGGAATCGTCGAGCCGTCTGACGCGAGCGCGGGTGAAGCTTGACGCAGAGGCGGTGAGTCGCAGAGACGCAGAGGAGTTGGTTGTCTCGGATGCCAGCTCGGTTCGGACCCAGGTTTTTGCTTGAGTCAGAGTCGAACAGTTGTCCCCAACTGTTTGCGTGCTGGTGCGGAATCGTCGAGCTGTCTGGCGCGATCGTGGGCGAAGCTTGACGCAGAGGCGGTGAGTCGCGGAGACGCAGAGGAGTTGGTTGTCTCGGATGCCAGCTCGGTTCGGACTCAGATTTTTGCTTGAGTCAGAGTAGAACAGTTGTCCCCAACTGTTTGCGTGCTGGTGTGGAATCGTTGAGCTGCCTGACGCGAGCGCGGGTGAAGCTTGACGCAGAGGCGGTGGGTCGCGGAGACGCAGAGGAGTTGGTTGTCTCGGATGCTAGCTCGGTTCGGACCCAGCCTTTTGCCTGAGTCAGAGTCGAACAGTTGTCCCCAACTGTTTGCGTGCTGGCGTGGAATCGTCGAGCCGTCTGACGCGATCGCGGGCGAAGCTTGACGCAGAGGCGGTGGGTCGCGGAGACGCAGAGGAGTTGGTTGTCTCGGATGCTAGCTCGCTTCGGACCCAGCCTTTTGCTTGAGTCAGAGTAGAACAGTTGTCCCCAACTGTTTGCGTGCTGGTGCGGAATCGTCGAGCCGTCTGGCGCGATCGCGGGCGAAGCTTGACGCAGAGGCGGTGGGTCGCGGAGACGCAGAGGAGTTGGTTGTCTCGGATGCCAGCTCGCTTCGGACCCAGCCTTTTGCCTGAGTCAGAGTCGAACAGTTGTCCCCCACTGTTTGCGTGCTGGTGTGGAATCGTCGAGCTGTCTGACGCGATCGCGGGTGAAGCTTGACGCAGAGGCGGTGAGTCGCGGAGACGCAGAGGAGTTGTTTGTCTCGGATGCCAGCTCGGTTCGGACCCAGGTTTTTGCTTGAGTCAGAGTAGAACAGTTGTCCTCAACTGTTTGCGTGCTGGCGTGGAATCGTCGAGCCGTCTAGCGCGATCGCGGGTGAAGCTTGACGCAGAGGCGGTGAGTCGCGGGGACGCAGAGGAGTTTGCTGCACGGCCTCACAGGTTACGATCTCGCCGCAACCTGTAGCTTGCTGGGGCCCCCAGCAAGCCGAGCGCGAACCCGCAGCCCAGCAGTCTCCCGCCAAGCAGAGCATGAACTCACGGTGGGGACCACCGTGCTACAGGTTCAGAACATGCCGCCGGTTTGTTGTGGCGTGTTAGGAGCATTCTGGCTGCTGCCGTTTGTGTTTCCGCCTCCCTCAGCGGCCTGAAGGCATGTCCCACAGAAATAGCCCGAATCAATAGCGCCAAAAGAATCTTGGAATGGCACGGACTTGGTTGGCACATCCTCGCCAACCGTTCCGGCTCGGAGGGCATCGAAGAGGGCTTCGATTTTCAAGTGAGTTGCGAACGTGGTCGAAATCAGGATGCCTGGCCGATTGGATCCGCCGGTTGGCAAGGGTGCCATGGTGCCCATTCCACCGAGCGTTTCCCAGCTCTCTGGGTCGATGGAAGTTTGAATCAATTGCATGGCTTCGGAAATCGATTTGGTCAGCCCGGTCGCCTCCAGATAGTGAATTCGATGGAGAGGACGTTCCTCGGCAGCCGTGACCGTCGTCACGACCCACACGTTGTCCTCGAATTGGAAGGTCATATTCTGATCGCGAAGCATTCGATTCATGACCGAACGGAAGCTTGTTTCCTTGGCATGAATATTCACTGGGATGTCGGCTGACAGGCCTTCGCCTTCCATCGCGAAAACGTCAAGCACGATGCGGTGATGAAGCTGTTCTTGCAGAGACGCGACCGCCTCGTCCAAGGGCATGTCGTCGGACTCAATCGAGACCGTTTGGTTCAGGTCGGATTCCATCGTCTCAACGGTCTTGGCAGAGATCCCCGCCCAGCGATCTGTTGCGATGCCAGCCCGAGCCAGTTTCGTGAAATCAGCGGTGATCACCAGGCCGTCCGAGGTCAGCTTGGCGGCCAGGTTCAGTGGAGCCAGAGCTCGCTTCAAAGCAACCTGCAACGGGATCTCCGCCGCTCGCACTTGGACGACCGCGGCGGACGGGTCGACTTTCGCGATTCGCATCGCGGCTTGGTCGAGTGTGCAGGGGACACCCAGTTCTTCTTGGATCAATCGAGGCAATTCGCTGAGTTTGCGTTCGGTGTCGATTTGCACTCGCTGATGGAATTGATGCTGAAGGAACATTGCCCACTCCCGAGCTTTCTGTTCGTGGGACGGGGGGCCTTGGGGCGGGGCGTGTTGTTGGGACGGGCCGCGGTACTGAGGTGGGCTCGAGTACTGAGGTGAGCGCGGAGGTTGAGATGGGGGGGACTGTTGAGCGTTATCCCGTGGCGAAGCGTAGGCCCGTGGGGGCTGATTGGGGACCGGTTGATGGGGCGAATCAGGGTACTCAGGGGTGGGGGCTTGGTAGCGGGGCGAAGTTTGGGCGCGGTTGGGGCCTTCGAATTGGGGGCCCTGAAACGCCGGTGGTTGCGCGTTCGTGATTCCGAACTGGCAAGTCACCAGGGCAGCCACGAGCGTGCCGACTGCCTTCATCCTGTTTCGCTGTTTCATCGTCTTCCACCTGCAAATTGGGGCCGGTTTCGTCCAGAGATGCCAGAGTTTATCAGGCACAATCGGGGGGTGGGGCGATTTGGTGGTCTGTTTCACCCCGGGGCTTTCGTGGTTCGGGCCCCGCCGGTACGCTTTCGGGGTCTGAAATTTTGCTCCTCCAACCATCTCGCGCGTGCCGATGACTGCCACCACCACTGACATTCAAACCCTCGCCATCGACACCATCCGCTGCCTCAGCATGGATGCCGTTCAAACCGCCAACAGTGGTCACCCTGGCACGCCGATGGCGTTGGCCCCCATCGCGTACCAACTGTTCCAAAACACGATGAATTACGACCCTGCCAAGCCTCACTGGCCGGGCCGGGATCGATTCGTGTTGTCGTGTGGTCACGCCAGCATGCTGCTCTACAGCACGCTGCATCTGATCGGCGTTGAAGCGACCGACCGTTACGGCAAACCCACCGGTGGCGAATCGATCTCGTTGGAAGACATCAAGAATTTCCGCCAAATCGGCAGCGTTTGTGCCGGTCACCCCGAATTCGCCGAAGCCGCCGGCATCGAAACCACGACCGGACCGCTCGGTGCCGGCGTCAGCAACAGCGTCGGAATGGCAATGGCCGAAAAGTGGTTGGCTGCCAACTACAACACCGACGATTTGACCCTGTTCAACTACAACACCTACGCCATCTGCAGCGACGGCGACTTGATGGAAGGCATCGCGACCGAAGCCGCTTCCATTGCCGGTCACTTGAAACTCGACAACCTGTGCTGGTTGTACGACGACAACAACATCACCATTGAAGGTGACACCGAACTTGCCTTCAGCGAAGACATGGGCAAGAAGTTCGAAGGCCTCGGATGGAACGTCCTGCAAGTGGACGACGCCAACGATGTGGACGCGCTGGGCAAAGCGATCGCGAAATTCCAAGCCTGCGGCGACAAGCCCACGTTGATCGTGGTGAAGTCGATCATCGGCTACGGTGCACCCAACAAGCAAAACACGCACGGCGCTCACGGTGCCCCTCTGGGTTGGGACGAAGTCGCCCTGGCCAAGAAGTCCTACGGTTTGCCCGAAGACGAGAAATTCTACATCCCTGCAGGTGTCAAAGAGCACTTCAGCGAAGGCGTTGGCAAACGTGGTGCAACTGCATCGAGCCAGTGGGAAGACGTTTGGACCAAGTACGAAGCGGCTGAGCCAGCCAAGGCAGCCGAACTGAAAGCCATGTTCGCTGGCGAATTGCCGGAAGGTTGGGACAAAGACATTCCTGTCTTCGAAGCGGACGCCAAAGGCGACGCGACTCGTAACAGCAGCGGCAAAGTCCTCAACGCGATCGCCAAGAACGTTCCCTTCATGATCGGCGGAAGTGCTGACTTGGCACCGTCGAACAAATCGGACTTGAAGTTCGAAGGTGCCGGCGAATTCTTGCCGCGTCAATACAAGGGCCGCAACCTGCACTTCGGGATTCGCGAGCACGCGATGTCCGGAATCGCCAACGGTTTGTGCTTGTCCGGTTTGCGTGGATACGCCGCGACGTTCTTCGTCTTCACCGATTACATGCGTGGTGGAATGCGGTTGTCCAGCATCATGCATCAACCGACCATGTACATCCTGACGCACGATTCCATCGGCGTCGGCGAAGACGGACCGACTCACCAACCGGTCGAACACCTGACCGCTTGCCGTGCGATCCCCGGTTTGAACGTTTTCCGTCCGGGTGATTCCAACGAAGTCGCTGAATGCTATCGCACCGCGATGGGGATCAACGATCACCCCAGTGCGTTCGTTCTGTCGCGTCAAAACATGCCTACCCTGGATCGCAGCAAGTACGCCGCGGCCTCCGGATGTGCTCGTGGTGGTTACATCTTGAGCGACTGCGAAGGCACGCCCGACGTGATCCTGATGGGCAGTGGCAGCGAACTTTACATGGCCGTTGACGCGGCTGAAACATTGACCGCTCAAGGCAAAAAGGTTCGCGTGGTCAGCATGCCTTGCATGGACATCTTCGCTCAGCAAGACGCCGCCTACATCAACGAAGTCTTGCCATCCGAAGTCACCAACCGCGTTGCGATCGAAGCTGGCATCCAAATGTGCTGGGACCGTTGGATTGGCTTGCAAGGCAAATTCGTCGGCATGCACTCCTTTGGTGCCAGTGGCCCATTCGATGCCGTTTACGAGCAGTTCGGCATCAATGCCGATGCGGTTGTCAAAGCGGCTCTTTCCTGAGTCTCAACGTGTTTGCCGGTCACGGATTCGCTCGCATGTGAATCCGTTGACCGTTAACGAATGCGAGACTCATCTTGTGTCAGCCGTCGGCTGACTTCTTCCAACTTTGATCGAGAACGGAAGGCTGAATGTTTGCGGGCGGATCGCTCGTCGAACGGCCTTTCCGTGTCACCGACCCTTCATCACTGAAAGAAAATCCCTTGTCCGGAACTTGCGTCATTGGTCTGCAGTGGGGCGACGAAGCCAAAGGCAAACTCGTCGACTTGTTGGCACCACGTTTTGATTGGGTTGTTCGCTATCAAGGCGGAGCCAACGCGGGACACACCGTCGTTGCTGGTGATGAAACCTACAAGCTGCATCACATCCCATCCGGGATTCTGCACAGCGATGTTCAAAACGTCATCACCCCTGGCGTCGTGATCAACCCGACCACGATGCTCCAAGAAATCGATGGCCTGCAAGCTCGCGGGATCGACGTTTTTGAGAATCTGAAGGTCAGTGAACGGGCTCACTTGGTGATGCCTTGGCACATGATCGAGGACGCCACGATCAACGCCACCGCCGTGCGCGGCGAATCGATCGGCACCACCAACCGTGGCATCGGCCCGTGTTACCGTGACAAGGTCGGACGGACCCACGCGATTCGCATGATCGATTTGATCGAAGGATCTCGGGACGAACGCATCTCAACCGTTGCTTCACAGAAGCAAGCGTTGTTGAAGAACTTGGGTGCCTCCGAGGAAGAACTTGATTCGATCGCACCTGAAAAGATGGTCGCTCTGGCGGCTTCCTGGGCGGAACGTTTGGCTCCCATGATCGCCGACACGACCGACATGGTCTTGGACGCAGCCGAAGCCAACCAGAAGATGCTGTTCGAAGGTGCCCAAGGTGCCTTGCTGGACATCGACCATGGGACTTACCCGTTCGTCACCAGCAGCAACTCGTCAGGGGTTGGGGTCTGTGCCGGTGCCGGTGTGCCGCCCAAGTGGATCAACCAAGTTCTCGGTGTCTGCAAGGCGTACAGCACGCGTGTTGGCGGAGGTCCCTTCCCAAGCGAATTGGAAGACGAAACCGGCGAGAAGATTCGCAAGCTTGGCAACGAGTTTGGAACGACCACCGGACGTCCGCGTCGTTGCGGTTGGTTCGATGCGGTCGCCGTTCGTTACACCGCGCGCTTGTCTGGTGTGACCCGCTTGGCACTCATGATGATGGACGTGCTCGCTCACTTCGACGAGCTGAAAGTTTGCGTTGCATACGAACTGGATGGCAAGGAAATCCATCGCGTGCCAGCTCATGCGGAACAGCTTCGTCGTTGCAAACCAATCTACGAAACGATTCAAGGTTGGAACACGCCCGTCGACGACGCTCGTTCGGTCGAAGACTTCCCGCCACTCGCGCTGGCTTACGTCAAACGCATCGAAGAGTTGGTGGGGGTTCCGGTGGGCGTGTTGTCGGTCGGCCCCGACCGTTCTCAAACCATCTTCACCGAAGAATCCAAAGCAATGGATCTCTAGGATCGGCAATGGTGTGGGATAGGCTTCCAACCTGTCGTCGCGATGAATTGACAGGCTGGACGCCGATCCCCCCTTCGCTAGCAAGGTTGTACGCGGGAACCGTGGCGAACGCCAAAACGGCTCACATGCCCGCGACAACTGCGTGCCTGCTTCGCCTGTCGTGACCGGCTGGAAGTTGATACCACTGTCTTACGAAGCTTCCGCCACATCCGATGCCGGGACAACCTCAAAGGTTTTCTCGGCGACGATGCTGCCGTCGATCTCCAGCCACATTTGCCACGGACCCAATTTGTCGTCGATCGGGTCCCAGACCGTGTCGCCCAAGTAGAAGTTCCAATCGTTGGTTTTGACGTACACGGAACCATCAAAGGGCTCGCGAGTTTTGCCTTTTTCATCCTTGATGCCAGGGTGATCGATGCAGAAAAACAGCTCTTGGTTTTTGGCACCCCTGATGTTGACGATGAACCCAAATTCAACGTCCACTCGAGCCGGGATGATGGTGGTGCTGCGGATGAACCGTGGAAGTTTTTTGGATTCACCATCCCACTTGGAATGAATCCCAAAGGTTCGCATTCGCGTCTGGATTTTCTTCTTCGCCAACGATGGTTCTCAGTTCGAGGAGGATCCGTGCGAGCGACCTGACAGTGGATGCCTCGCTGTGGTTCTTCACCATGCCATAAATGGGCGGCGAAGAAAATCCCGTGCCGCGGGGGAGCAAACATCGCGTTCGTCAGCCCGAATAGAATGAGGCGGTTGATTGAGTCGACTTTCGGTTCTTCCTGTGAGCCGTTTGGGCGTTCGCCCCGGTTCTTTGTTGGTGGAACCGATGTGAACGCCTAAACCGCTCAGTGAATCAACAGCTCGAATGTTTTGGGGCGTCAGGCAATTGTGTCGGACGCTGGTGAGTTCCTTGGTGGCGGAGGCGAGATCATGCGTTGGATTTTGGGTGCATTGGTGATGAGTTTGTTGGCCGGGAATTTGGCTGTCGATCACGCTCGAGCAAACGATCCCGAAATCCCTGCGATCACGCAGTCAATGCAGCAATTCGTGGCGGACAAAGAAATCGCGGGGGCGGTCACGCTGGTGGTCGGCCCAGATTCGGTGAAGCACGCCAGCGTGGTCGGGATGGCTGATGTTGCCAAAGAAACGCCGCTGCAACGAGACACGCTGTTCTGGATCGCTTCGATGACCAAGCCCATCACCGGAGCTTGCGTGCTGATGATGCAAGACGAAGACAAACTTTCGGTCGATGATCCGATCGCAAAGCACCTGCCAGCGATGAAGGGTTTGAAGCTGGCCGACGGAACGCCAGCGAACATCACGATTCGGCATTTGATGACGCACACCTCGGGCATGAGCGAATTGCCACGCGAGAGTGCCTACACCGAACCCACGCTGGAAGCCGCCGCTGAAAGATACGCCGAGTTGCCCGTGATGTTCGAACCGGGCAGCGAATGGCGGTACAGCCAAACGGGCATCAACACCGCCGCCCGAATTGTGGAGGTGGTTTCTGGAATGACGTTCGACCGCTTTGTCGAAGAGCGAATTTGCCAGCCATTGGGGATGACCGACACGACGTTTTACTTGTCGCCGGAACAGCACCAGCGATTGACGAAGACCTACCGCGTTGTCGATCGTGATGGCAACAAACCAAAGCACCTGGAAGAAGCCACGATCGGAGTCTTGTCCGGTGGCACCGCCATGAACCGCAACCGATTCCCCGCCGCCAATGGTGGTTTGTTTTCCACGGCGGATGACTACGCAAAGTTCAGCCAGATGTTGTTGCGAGGGGGACGAGTGGGCGATCGGCAATTGCTGTCTCAGTCAGCCGTGGAACAGATGCGAACCGTTTGCACCGGCGATTTGAAAACTGGTTTCACCCCCGGCAACGGATGGGCGATCGGTTGCTGCGTGATTCGCGAACCGCAAGGCGTGACCAAGGCCCTCACGCCGGGAACGTTCGGTCACGGGGGTGCTCATGGAACACAGGTTTGGATCGATCCGGAAAAAGAAGTGGCGATGATCCTGATGGTCCAGCGAGCCAATTTTCCGAACGCGGACGCTTCCAAGGTTCGGCAAGCGTTTGGCGAAGCGTTGATGCAGGCTTTGTAAAAGATGGCGGTACGAGGTCGCGTCGCTCTTGATTGCAAATTGCAAAATGCTTTTGGCACGTGATACCGCCCTCTCTCAATTGCTAGTGGTCTGTCACGACTTGTTCTTAGGGTAGTGGACGAGGCTACGAGTCCTGAACTGGCGTCAAATCCAAGGACTCGTTGCCTCGTCCACTACGATCAATCCTAACTTTTAACGGTAACAGACCACTCGTTTGCAATGTTCACTTTGCAATTTGCAATCACCGAGTCGGCTCCAGAGTAGAACAATTGTCCCCAATTGTTCCGTCCTCACACGTTCCGTCGTCAAGCCATTTTCCGATTCTCGCATCCATTGCCACGAGGACCCTCCAGACGCGTCAACGCCCAAGGACCACGTGAACAACAAGTGACGATGTTAGCGGTGTGGCGCAAGCCGCCCGGTGAGGAACCGGAGGGCTCGCGCCCTTCCGCTACGTCACTTGTTGTTCACGCGTTGCTAAAATGAAAGTCCGTGGTAGTGGACGAGGCTACGAGTCCCTCGTTTCTCACTCGCTCAAAAGGACTCGTGACCTCGTCCACTACCTCCGTCTTGGCATCAACCTGTCGGCAGCACACCTTGGAACAACCTCGTGCCGATGCGGACCAGCGTGGCGCCCTCGGCGATCGCGGCGGGATAATCGCCGCTCATTCCCATCGACAATTCCGGAAGTGAAATTCCGGTGGCGGATTCCATTCGATCGCGAAGTTCTCGCAGTTTGCCGAACTGCTTGGCGGCAGCGGCCTCGTCGGTGCCCCAGCCCGCCATCGCCATCAGGCCTTGGATCTGCAGTCCTGAGTCGGATGCGGCCGCGAGATCCCGCCAATGAACCAGCAGCGGTTCCAACTGCTCGATGGGCAATCCGGTTTTGGCCTCTTCCTCGCTGACATTGATTTCGATCAACCCAGCAATGGAACGCGACTGAAGCAGGCTTTCGTTGTGCAACGCAGCGAGCAACCGTTCGCTGGCAATCGCGTGAACGAGTGGTTCGGCGGGAAGGAGGCGGCGGACTTTGTTTCGCTGCAAGTTGCCAATTTGATGCCAGCGAATGGTGGAGTTGTCGAGCGTTTGGAATTTGCTCTCCAGCAATTGCGGACGGTTCTCACCCAGGTCATGGCAGCCTGCTTCGACCAACCAGTCGGTGATTTCGGCATCAACGTATTTGGTGACACCGACCACTCGCACACTATCGGGGGAACGCCCGCAGCGCTCGGCGGTTTCAGATACAGATTGTCGGACCGCGTTCCAATTGTCTGCGATCAGCGACTTCGCAGTCGCTTCGTCGCACGCCATCTGTTGTTTTGAGATTGGTTCAGCCATGCAGGCGTTTTAGCACAACGCCAACCAAAGTGGCATAGGCTTCCAGGCTGTGAGAAAAGCATGTGGCATTGGCTTCCAGCTTGTGAGATCGCGGATGTCGGTTCGAATCACAGGCTCGAAGCCCATGCCACTTTTTACGCAATGATGCTGCGGCGATTGTTGACGTAGTCCCAGAGCACAAACCGGTCAAGGTTCTTGCCGCTGGTGAAGAACACTCGGCCGCGGGTTGATTGGGCCATGCGGTAAGCGAACCGAATGTCCTCTTCACTTTGTGACCAGCTGGGGATCAAGAAAATGTTGATCGTGATCCCTTCTTTGGCGCAAAGCTGAGCTTCCCGCATGGTCGCTTCTTCGGTTTGCGGATCGGGTGGGTACAGCATGTACAGCCACTCGCCTTCGAAGTGGGCGGTTGGCAAACCGTCCGTGATCAACACAACCTGTCGATTGGGAGTGTCGCAGGTGGCCAGGTTTTGCCTGGCCATTTGCAACGCGTGCTGAATGTTGGTGAAGTGCGGGTGGATTTCGTGCTCGCTGATGTCTGGGTTGCTCATGTCGCACTTCAAGCGAACCCAGGGATCATGAATGGTGACCTGCTTGGGCATGCACT
Source organism: Rhodopirellula islandica (assembly GCF_001027925.1). NCBI lineage: Bacteria > Pseudomonadati > Planctomycetota > Planctomycetia > Pirellulales > Pirellulaceae > Rhodopirellula > Rhodopirellula islandica. The sequence continues at coordinate 139,067 of NZ_LECT01000023.1, forward strand.
CAATGATTTCGCCCGGCGTCCGCAGTTTGGCGAACGTGTACATCTCGATGAACTTCAAAAAGTCACCGGGGTACTCGCTGTTGATCAATCCTTGGAGAGCCAACGCCATGCGTTTGACGTTGATGTATTGGCCCTCGTACCGCATCGACCCGCTCATGTCCATGATCACCGCCGTGGCGGCCTTGGGGTGGTTGCGAGTCTTGTGGACCACAATGTCATCGCTGTGCAGTCGCAGCGGACGTTCATCCTTTTGGCGCAGCAATGCATTGATGATCGTTTGCGGCAAATCCAAGTTGGCGACACTGTCACCAAATTCGTAGGGTTTCGTCTGCTGCAGTTCAACGGCACCTTCGCCGACCACATTGCCTTCGTGACGCCCGGTGCGTGACGGATCGAGTTCACTGAAAATCTGTTCCAGCAAACGGCCTTGGAAGATCTTGTAAGCCTGCGGTGTCAGGCGAAAGCCGGAGCCGTCCTTGTTGCGTTCCAGGCCCTGGCGTTCGGCTTGTTCTCGCATCAAGTTTTCGACTTGGCGACGCATGTCCTCCAGTTGTTCCATATCGCTCGGTTGAGCAAACTCGCTGAGCATGTCCATGTCGATCAAACCGATCTGAGCGGACTTCTCGGCTTCTTCCAATTGCTGCAGCAACTCGTCAATCTTTTCGAGTTCTTCTTTGATCTCGAGTGCCTTGGGAATCGACATCGATTCGTTGCCGATGAAGTCGTACTTGGTTGCCAGCTCTTCGAGGTTGTGTTTGTCCTCCATCGCCGAACCGGTCGCCAGCAGATTGCGGGCGAGGTCGCTGTTGTCGTCGCCCGCCTGGTACCACAGCCGCTCAATCATGAAGGGTTGTTCTTGATTGATCGCCATCTGGAAAAGCTTTTCCATCTTGGCGGGTGGTCGCACGCGTTTGGCGGCCTGATGAAACGCCTTGCGAGCTTTCTTTTGAACCGTTCGAGCTTCGTAGGTTTCCAAGATCTTGCGTTTGCGATCTTCCAGCAACGCTTTCAGAAAGTCGATGCTGGGGCCCAAGCCCGCGATCTGGCTGGGGTCGAGCTTCACCGCGTTGGCGAGGTCTTCCTCGGACAATTCGTGGAAGTTGCCGTACATCAATGCTTGTTCAAACGCGGGCGACACCAGGTCCGGCGGCGGTTGGCTGGGCGGCGGAAAAGCGACCGGATCGTACTTTTGATAGGAGTGGATCACCCCACCGACAGGATCGCGTCGGTCGCGAGACGGCGAATCAGATTTGGGTTGGGAAGTGTCCATGAATGGTTTCGTTGGGAGTTCGAGCGTTGCGGTGGCGTCCTGCGATCGCCAGGAACCGCATTTTACGCGGCTGCAAAGCGACGCGTTCAAAGTAGTGGTCCAAGTGCTTTGCTGGATTGGTCTTGGTGTTCGTAGGCTGGGCTTCCAAGCCCGGCCAAACCGTGTTCTTTCGCCTTGGCAGGGATGGAGTGGACCCTGGAAGGACCTTTTCACCGGTGGGGCGACGGCCTTGGAAGGCCATCGTACGGATTGTTGTCGACGGTCTTGGAAGACCGTCGTACGGGCCAGCGATTCAGGATGGGTTGTGCTCCGGCAGGGAGAGGCAGAGCACCATTTGGTCGCCGCGAATCAGCATGCGATTGCCGACGATCACGGGAGCGGACCAGCACGGGTACCGCAAGGCGGGCCGGTCGCCGGCAGCGGTCTCCAATTCCCAGACCGCCAACTCGTCGAACTGATCCGGCGTGGCCCGGACGACGTGCAGCGAGCCGGTTTCCTTCACTACCAACAGCACGTCGCCGAGCCGGGTCGCGGTGCTTCGGCGTCGATCCAGTGCCGTCCATTTGACCTCGCCGGTGGCAAAATCGAGGCAGCGGAAATCGCTGTCGGGGGCATTCCGACCGCTGCAGGCGTACAGGTTGTCTTCGTGCAGGATCGGCGTGGACATGTGGGAACGCAATGACTGAGATCGCCTGCGACCGACGGGATCTTTCCAAACCGTTTCGAATGTGGCTTGCTTGCCATTCACACTGATGTCATAGACCGCCGCACCCGCGTCGTAGCACTCGCTGATCAGCACTCGATTGCCAGCGACGATCGGGACCATCGCGTTGACGCTCTCCAGAATGTCGGCCCGGTGATAGACCTTGCCGAGGGATTGGCCGTCCTGGGGATCCAGCAGCCACAGGTGATCGCGGGCAAACATCAGCAGGTAGTCTTTGCCGTCCAGTGTGCCTTTGCCGTCCAGTGTGATGGTGCGTGGGCTGCTGTAGCTGGCCAAGTCGTCTCCGCCGGTCCATCGTACCTCACCGGTCATTCGATCCAGCGAGACCATCAATGTTCCTTCTGGGACAGCTCGGCCCAGCCGCCCCGGGGCCAGAGATTGTTGTTCCTCGGGGCTGCCGCCGACCATCACGATGACTTGATCGCCGACGATCAACGGCGACGAACCGACACCAAAGAAGTTCTGCACGACGTCGTATTTTTCGTTCAAGTTGGTCGTCCATTGTTGATCGCCCGATGCACAGCTCCAGGCGGTGAGTTGGCCTGCCACGCCGTACGTGAAAATCTGGGCTTGATCGGGACCGTCACCCGATTCGGCGATGGTCGGACTGCATCGCGGACCGGTTTCGTACCCGTACATGTCGCGGTAGTTCAGCGGGTAAGAACGCGACCACAGGACAGTTCCGGTTGTCAGGTCGATCTTGCGAATTCGTTCGGTGTCGTTGCTTTCATCGAAGTGAAAGTAGCTGTTGTCGCGAACCACACCGATGCCATAGCCGTCTCCCACTTCCAACGTCCAGTGGCATTGGGGGGGATCGTTCCAGTTCAAGGAAGCGATGGATTTGGGAGCCGACTCGGTGAGTTTTGCACTGCCGCTGAAGTCGTCGTTGAGAAAGCGGGGCCAGTCAGGCTGAGTGAGCGGGGATTCAGCCCAGCCGAGAGAAAATGAGACCAGCACCAGAGCAATGGCTCGGAAGCTGGCCAGCAGGCGGGGCGGGATCAGGAAGCGGGCTCGTGGAGCGATCATCGAAATACGTTCGGTAAGAAGTGAAATCAAGTTGTTGAAGTGGGATCCGGCAGCGGACGCTGGTCCCCATCCAAGATGCATTGTAGAACCAGAGACCATGGCTGATTTACACGTCACAAATCGTTTTATCATTGCAGAAGCGGACCTGAATTGGTCGGCCTCGCGAAGTGGTGGTCCGGGTGGGCAGAATGTCAACAAAGTCAATTCCAAGGTGACGTTGCGTTGGAAGCCGCTGCCGCAGACGGGATTCGACGAATTTTGGTGCAAGCGTTTTGTCACCCAGTTCGGGACCCGCATCAACAAAGAGGGGGAAATGGTCCTGCACAGTGAAACGACGCGGGACCAGTCTCGAAACCTTGCCGACGCTCGCGAAAGGTTGGTCTCGATGTTGCTGGGATGCCGGGTGCCCCCCAAAAAACGCAACGCAACGCGACCGACACTGGGCAGCAAGCGGCGCCGGTTGGAGGGAAAACGCCAGCAATCCGAGAAGAAACGCATGCGTGGAAAGCCCCGCATGGACGATTGAAGGTTCTCGTTTGGCGGGCCCTTGCTATACTGATCCGTGCGCGAGTCCGATGGAATGACTCTCGCCAATCCTCTTCTCCCTTTCAATTCACTTTGGCATCCTTGCTCAATGAAGCGTGCTCGGCATCTTGACGATCTTCTCCGCAGTTGGGAATTCGACCCCACTTCGCTCAACGTCCGTCTGATCAAGGGCAAAGATGATCGCGACGTCATCCAGATGCGAGTCGACATGGGCATCCTCCAGCTGGAAACGACCGGCCGGCCGGACGGCGAATTGATCGAGTCCAGCGAAACGTATTTGCAGCACCTGCAAATGAATCGCTTGGGAAACCCCGACGCGGAACTTTCCGAAAAAGACTGCAATGAAATCGATCGCGAATTCATGCAGTTCTATCACCGCCGAATCTGCTGGCTGCGGCTGCAGTTTTACCACCGCGCCGTGATGGACGCTGATCACACGTTGCGATTGATGGATTTGTGCGACGAAATGTCTGACGATCCCGAGTGGATCTCATCGCACGAGCAATATCGCCCGTTTGTGCTGTTTCATCGCACTCAAGCGGAGGCTCTCGGCGAACTGGAAGAAAACACTCCCGAGGAAGCCATCCAGGCGATCAATCGTGGGCTGGACACGCTGCGTGAATTTTTTATCAAACACGAGGCCGAAGAGCACTTCGACGAAGACGAATTGATCGTGCGATTGGTTGACCTTCGCGAATCGCTTCGCAACGAGTACTCGGTCGGACAAACGTTGCGGGAACGCTTGGACGCGGCTGTTCAAGAAGAGAAATACGAGTTGGCAGCTCAATTGCGTGACGAGCTGACTCGTCGCGAAACCCACTGATTCGCACGAGCCTGCCATGCCGCTGATCGCACCCGCGCCCCTGGGATCGTCCACTTGGTTGTTGCAACTGCGGACGTTCGCGATTGTTGGCCAGCTGATCACGATTCTCTTTGCGGGGTTGCTCACACCGACGTTGCTTCCCATCAGTGCCCTGCTGGTATTGGTGATCTTCACTGCCATCACCAACGGTGCCTACGGTTGGTGGCTGTCCCGAGCGGAACGCAATCGCGGGAAATCGCCCACGGAATCCGCAACGGATCAGGCTTTGTCAGCGGCTGGGGCGGAAGCCGAGGCAGAGATGTTTTCGCAAAGCATGGACGGCCACGCCAATGTGCTCAGTGAGTTCAAATCGGAGACACCGCTGCGTGTGGCGTTTGTGCTGATGGCGATGGATCTGATCACGCTGACCGCCATGCTGTACTTGACCGGTGGGGCGGACAACCCGTTCAGTTTGTTTTACTTGGTGAACATCGCCGTTGGCGGCGTTATCTTGACCGCGCCGCTGACCTGGACGCTGACTGGGTTGGCGATTCTTGGCTACGTCGTTTTGCTCCTCGATTCTTGGTCCGTGGCGGGGCTGACGATTCAGCCGGCAGTGACTCCCGGTTGGTTGATCGCGACGTTGGATTTGCGTGACTGCGGAATGTTGTTTGCCTTCGTGACGTGTGCCACCGTTTTGTCTTACTTCGTGACCCGGATTTCTCGTCAGTTGCGTTTGCGAGAACGGGATCTTCGACGCAGCCAATCCGAGCGAGCCGACGCAATGCGTTTGGAAGGTTTGACGACGCTGGCCGCGGGGGCAGCTCATGAACTGGCCTCGCCTCTGTCAGCGATCGATGTGGCTTGTCGTGAGTTGACACGGCATTTGGAGGACATTCCTAAACCGAAGTCCGTCGACGAGGACTTGTCGTTGATCGACGGCCAGTTGCTGATGTGCCGCCAGATTCTTTCCCGAATGCGAGCGGCTTCCGGTGACACCGCGGCACAACGTTGGAATCGGACCACGCTGGGCGACTTGATCGACACGGCACTCGAAGGCATTCGCGATCCACACCGGGTGGAGATCGTGGAGCCCTTTGGGGATGCGTCGTGGGAAGACCAGCCGATGTGGCTGCCCGAGGAGGCGGTCGCCCAAGCCATCCGCAATTTGATTCACAACGGGCTGGATGCCAGCGACCAGGAGCAATCCGTCGCGGTGGAGTTGCTTGTGGACGGGGAAGAGGCTCGCTTGCAAGTGCGAGATCAGGGCCAAGGCATGTCCGAAGAGGTGCTCGGTCGCGCCGGCGATCCGTTCTTCACCACTAAAGAACCCGGCCGTGGGATCGGGTTGGGATTGTTTTTGACTCGCAATGTGATCACCCGATTGGGCGGCACGCTGAAGTTCGATAGCACTCCGGGCTTGGGCACGGTCGCCACGGTGCGATTGCCTTTGCCCAAGGAACCCACCGCGGCGGAGTGATTCAGAGGGTGTGCGGCTTTGAGGTGCTGTGCACACAGCGTCTTGCGAACCCCGCCCGTTGAAAGAGGTCGTGCAGTTTTGAAGTGCCGTGCCAGTAACGCCTTGAGAACCCCGCCCGCGCAGCGGGAGGGGTCGGAAAGCGAGCGTTCAGCGAGATTTCCGGGGGAGGGCAATCCGCGCCGCATCCCATGCTCGGCCCTCACCCTCGCGTACGCCTGAACGGCGTCGCTCGACCTCTCCCCAAACTTCGTTTCGGGAGAGGTACGCCATGTGGAAACTTGGCGAAAACCCAGCATCAGAAAACTGCCCGACCTCTTCACCAGGGGGGAATCTGGATGCGTCTGACGTGTGGGCCTCTGTGATCGGACGACTGGCGAAATCCATGCCGACCGTGGGGCTGAATCGTTTCCCTCGACTGCTATACTGGAACGCCCGTACTCCCACCGACTGATGCACTGGTGCAACGATGAGTTTCTCTGATCCGAACAGCGGCAACGACGGTGTGCTGCCCTATTCCAGTCCATCCGAGGTGTGCACCTCCGAAACCGTGGGTGCAGAAAGCATCTTGCTGGTCGACGACACCGTCGTGCTTCGCGAACGGATGGCAGTGGCCATGCAAAGCCGTGGTTTTCGCGTCACGATGGCGGGGAATTACGACGAAGCCGTGGCCGTTTTCAGCCAATCGCCAACCGACTTGGCAGTGCTTGATTTGCGAATGCCAGGTCGCAGCGGCTTGGATTTGCTCCGCCGATTGCTGGAGATCAAACCGGATTGCCGCGTCCTGATGCTGTCAGGGTTCGGCAGCATTCCTGCGTCGATCGATGCGGTCCGTGCCGGTGCGGTCAATTTCTTGAGCAAACCCGCAGACACCGACGACATTCTGTCCGCCTTCATTCGTGGAGAAGGGCAGAACGTTCCCGAAGGCGGGCTGGCATTCCCAGCACCGTCACTGGCTCGGAACGAGTGGGAACACATTCACCGGGTGCTGTCCGATTGCGGCAACAATATCTCAGAAGCCGCCCGCCGACTGGGCATCCACCGTCGTTCGCTGCAGCGAAAGCTTCGCAAGCGAGCCCCGGAGGATCCCAAGACCCCTGGTGCGGACGACGTCTTCGAAGACGACGAGGATTGATTTCGCGTCGAACGCTGAGGCCGTCAATCACAACCCGACACGTGACGGCCTGTTGATTGAATCCTAACCCGAAGCGTTAAGCAGGTACCCAGGTGTCATCGAGTATGTGAGCCGTTTGGCGTTAGCCACGGTTCCCACGCAAAACCGGGGCTAACGCCCAAACGGCTCACAAGGTGAAACCCAATCATTCCTGCGTGCCTGCTTAGCGAGGGATCGCGTGACATTGCAACGAGCCTGTGGGTCCCTCGCTCGCGCGTCGGGTTGTGAAATCGAGTGAATCAACAAGCCGGTGAGCGAGGGACGCCCCCAATTCCCACGACGGCCCCATCCGGGGCGATACCCAGACGCCGTCCAGCGGTCCCTCGGTCCATGCGCGTTCCAAGCCAGCGTTCCACCACAACAAACCCGTGCCAACAAAACAAAACCCCGCCTGTGAGAACACAGGCGGGGTTTTGAATTTCATTCTCGATGGATTGAGTCGAAACTCAATCAGCACAGACTAGATGTCGGTGTTGGCATCGGGTTGTGGCACTGGAGGAGCAGCTTCTTGAGCTTGGTCGCTGCTGCTTTTGACTTCTTCTGCAGCAGGTGCGGCAGGAGCAGCTTCTTCAGCAGCAGGAGCGGCTTCTTCAGCGGCTGGAGCAGCAGGAGCTTCCTCAGCAGCAGGTGCTGGTGGAGCAGCTTCTTCGGCAGGAGTCGCGTCCGTTGCTTCGTCAGCGACGGGAGCAGCTTCTTCGGTTGCAGCAGCTTCGTCGGTGACGACGCTACCAGGAACCAAAGTTTCGCCTGGAGCCAATTCAAAGCCTTCGCTGCTTTGCATGACGGAACCTTCCATCACAGGAGCAACTGAGCCACCGCAGCAAGGAGCTGCTTCGACAACAGGAGCAGGTGCAGGTGTGCCACAGCAAGGTGCTGGTGCAGGTGCTGCTTCACAGCACGGTGCAGGAGCTGGTTCGCAGCAAGGTGCTGGAGCTGGTTCGCAGCAAGGCTCTGGTGCACAGCATTTCTTCGACTTCAGTTTGGCCAGCAATCCGCCGCCACACTTGTGAGCCTTCAAGCCGCTGAACAAGCCGCCTGAGTTGCAGCATTGGTTGGAGTGCAAGAACTTGAAAGCACTTGCATTGCTACTGAAAGCCAACGACGCACCCAACATCAGTGCGACGACGGCGGTACCCTTCACCAAATTCCGATTCATGTGTTTCTCCAGAGTTAAGTTCGGAGGTTTCGGTGCGATCCGTGTTCGCACGCTTGAATTGAGGTGGCATCCGGTCACCCTGATCAATTGCGTTTACACTCCGTCCGTTATTCGCCCATGAGAGGGGGTTCAGGGGGAGGTGCGGTGACATTACCGCTTGCAGTGACTTTGCGTTACGGTAGCTCGCTCGTAAATGTTGTCAATTGCCCAAAGCACCCAAACTCCTTCTGCCGAGCGGGTTTGGGCCGTCCGCTCGGAACCCAGTCCGTGGCTCGCCCCTCGAAATCGGGACGACGATTTCCCGGCGGATTCAGCCGATTGCCCCGCAAATTCACGTTTTCAAGGGGATTTGCGGGATGGCCGGGGCGACTGGCATCTTAGAAGTCGCTCGCCGCGGACAAGGCGGCCAATCAGAAATGGCGTGGAATCTTCCTCAGGCCGGATTTCGTGGCGGAGGATTGTGCGCAAAGCGTTCCCAACCAGAGACGTCTCGCGGGACACCCGGGGTTCAGAGGTCGTGCGGTTCTTAAGTGCCGTGCGAGTAACGCCGTCAGAACCCCGCCCGACGAAGGAGGTCGTGCCGTTTTAATTCACCCTCCCTTTGGGAGGGTCGGACCGCTTCGGGCCGGGGACGGTTACGCGCCGGATCCAATGCTGAGCCCTCCCCTCGCTTCGCTCCACTTCTCCCCAAACTTCGTTTCGGGAGAGGTGGACGCCAATCGACGAACTATCGCTGCATCGATTCGGTGGCGGTTGCAGCGGGGGCCGCAGCGGTTTGGGTTTGGTCCTGAGCGTTCAGGATGCGAGCCATTTCGTCGCCGTTTTCGAAGTCCAGGATCAGCTCGGGTTCGCCGGTCGCGATCCCGAGGACCATTCCCGAAATTCTCCAGCCTTCACTTTGTTGCACGACGGGCAGGACAATTTGGAATTCCTGTTTGGTTCCATCGGCTTGGGAGGGCTCGCTCCAGACGCAGTGAACCAATCGCGTGGGGTACTTCTGGCCTTCGGGAAGGTGTTCCATCCCGACTTCTTCGCTGCGGGTGATGGTGACTTCGGCGTCAGGCGATCCAAGCGGCTGGACGACGTGGCCAATTCGAGCCAATTCCGACTGAGCACGCTTGGTCAGCAGCGTCATGGCGGTGTTCTCGGCGCCACCACGACGAATACGGTCGAGGAACTGACCGACAACCGATTCGGCTTCGTCCGCAGAAGCAGCGGTGGTTGGGGTGGCTGTGGCGGATTGGGAGGCAACGGATTCGGGGGTGGACGAACCACAACCGGTCATCGAGAGCGTTGCGGCTGCGACCGAGAAACCAAGAGCAAAACGACCCAAGATCCGCATGACTGAAACGGACATATTTTCCATCCCTGGAATTGAATGACTGACACACAAATGGCGATGCGTTCATCGCCAAGGTCGTGGAATAGTCGATTCAGCCCACAGGGGTCAACACAATTGCGAGAATTCGCCAAAACAGCGCGTTGGCACTACTTCGCGGCTTCTTGGGCACCGCGGTTGCGACGCAGTTGGCCGCATGCCGCGTTGATTTCGTCGCCTTTGCGTTGCCGGAAATTCACGTTCACCCCCGCGGATTCCAAAATCGCTCGGAATCGTGCGATCGCGGCCCCGCTGGGCGTTCGATAGGGCAAACCCGCCACGGGGTTGTAGGGAATCACGTTCATCATCACGCTGCGGCCGCGAAGAATTTGGCTCAACTGACGCGCGTGTTCATCGCCATCATTGATCCCCCCCAACAACACGTATTCGAACGTCAAACGTCGACCCGAGGAGTGGAAGTAGCGATCCGCGGCTTCCAAGACAGGTTCAATTCCAATCTTGCGATTGATTGGGACCAGCTCACTTCGCAGTTCATCGTTGGGGGCATGCAGCGAGACCGCCAGGTTGTACGGAACCCCGGTTGCCGCCAGTTTGTCGATCGCCGGTGGCAACCCCACCGTGCTGATCGTGATGCGTCGCGGGCTGATGCCCAGCCCATCTTCATTGCGAGCGACGTCGAGAGCGGCCAACACACCTGGCAAATTGGCCAGCGGTTCGCCCATCCCCATCATCACGATGTGGCTGAGTCGTTCGGTGGCGGGCAGGCGTTGCTGCAGTCGCAGCATTTGTTCCAGGATTTCGCCGCCGGTCAGATTGCGATCCACGCCATCCAGTCCACTGGCGCAGAACACGCAGCCCATCGCACAACCGACTTGGCTGCTGACGCAAATGCTGCGTCGCGGACCGTCCCGCAACAACACACATTCGACTTCGCCGCCGTCGACCAAACGAATCAGGATCTTCTCAGTGCCGTCCTTGGACTTTGAGACGACGGCTTCGGTGGCGTTGAAGATCGCAAAGTGCTCTTCGAGCTGATCTCGCAGCTTGGCCGGCAAGTCCGTCATTTCGTCGAACGAGGTGGCTCGTCCGGAAAACAGCCAACGCCGGATTTGCTTGGCACGAAAGGGTTTTTGGCCCTGCTCTTGCAACCATTCTTTGAGCTGATCGAGCGACCAGTTCAGCAAGTGCTTTTTACGGGGGCCGGCGGACTCCGAATCAGAGGTCGTGACGAGCGGCAATGAGACCATCGGAGTCAAACAAATTGAAAAGAGGAAGCGGCGGTGTGATTTTGATCCGGCGTGACTTCCCTATCAGACGCTTCGTTGGCCTGGAATGCAAATGGAAATCATGGCCAACCAACGTGCAACGGCAGCGTCAGGGTTGAACGCTGATTTGGTTGTCGATTCGCGAGACGCCCGGTTCCAATCGCATCAGCAATTCGGTCATTCGGCGATCGGATTCGTTGCGAACCATGCCGCTCAGCGTGGCGGTGCGATCTTGGATCTGAACGTTCACGCCATCATACCGCGAGGATTGAGAATTCATACGGCCAGGCAGGTTGCCGTTGACGGTGGTCAAATTCGATGTGCCCCGCAGACGCGATGAGGCGGACTGCTGCACACGACTGGATTCAAGGGGGGCGACTTCCACGGCGCTGCGAAGTCGTGTTCGAATCGGAGGGGTGGCTGTGTTGCCACGGGCCGCGTTGGCACCTCCAAACAGGCTGCCAAAGGCCGCTCCGAGGCCACCGCCACCGCCAAATCCACCGCCAAATCCGCCGCCTCCCGTGCCGCCACCGCCCGCTTGGGACACCGCGGCTGCACCGACAGGCGATGCTGTGTTGGCACCCACTGCTCCGCCTCGCTGGATGCCCTCACTGAAGACTGCGTCGGGGTCCAAACCTTGGCTGATGGCGCCGTCTGTTTGGCCGCCCGCGGCGGTTTCTGTTCCACCCTGCTGTGCCAGCGCCGACGATCCCAGTGCGATCCAGAGAGTGGATGCGGCCAGGCACGCTACAATTTGAGACGTTCGTTTCATGCGACTATCGCTCGGTGGACGTTGGGTTTCGGATACGATTGAGGGAGTGACACTCCTTCTCTGATTGTAGCTAGCCCCCACGAGCTCGTCCAAAATGATTCCTCTTCGATCCTTGCCTTTCAGTCGCTCGTTCACACGGAAGTTTCCAGTTGTAACGTTGATAACGACAGTCGCCTGCCTTCTGCTCGCGATCGGCTCGATCGCCTTGGCACCGGAGGTCGCTGCTCAAAGTTCACCGACGGAAGACAGTCGGACCACCGTTCCGGCTCCCCGGCTGTTGCCCTCGGGGACCTTGGCTTACTTGCGGGTCGACAATGTCAACGACATTCGCGCCGACTGGGGCGGGTCTTCGTTGGGGAAAATGCTGGACGATCCCAAGATGCGTCCCTTCGTTTCGGACATCTATCAAATTCTGAACGATCTGTTCGATAAACCCGGCAAAGAAATGGGGCTGACGCTCGACGAACTTCGGTCACTGCCGCAAGGCCAACTCGCCATCGCCCTGCTCGAGGGCCCGCCGCCGGAAGAGAAAACGGACGAAAAGAAGGCGGACGAGGAAGAAGACGATGACGCGATCGCTCGTCGCTTGCGAGACAAACGCCGGCAACAGAATTCCTTCGCGGTGGCGATCATGATCGATGCTGGGCCGAACAACCAAGCGATGGAAACTTTGGTCGGACGCTTGATGGAGCTGGCTGAAAAGAACCGCTTCATCGTCCAGAACGAACAGATCGGTTCGATCGAACTGACACGTTTGGTTCGTCAGCGTGGCAATGGCGATGTCATTGAATGGTTCGAACAAGACGGCTTCTATGTCATTGGACTGGGACGCACGATCGCTCAATCCATTGCCAAGAAACTGAATGACGAACAACGAGACACCAGCCAATCCTCCGGACGCTCGCGACGCTCCGCCACCACTTCTTCTCCCGAAACCGAAACGCTGGCCCAAAACGCGGACTTCGTGGCGGTGATGAGTCGGTCGATCGGTGCCGAAGCCGAGATCCCGCAGATCACGTTCTTCGTCAATCCTTATGGCATTGTGAAACGAATCATCGCCCGAAGTGGTTCGGCGTTCTTCATCGCGCCGATTGTCCAAGACCTGGGCATCGAAAAAATTCGCGGGATCGGCGGCAGTGTCTTTCGCGGAGGTGAAATCATTGAATCGGTTGGGCACATGCATGTGCTGATCGATCCACCGCGTGATGGATTCTTCGGTGTGCTGCGTCCCGAGGACATCGAAGTCTCGCCGCCGACTTGGGTTCCCGCCGACGCTGCCAGTTTCACCTGTGTGGGATGGGACATTGAGACCGCGTTCAAAAACATTGCCAAAATCGTCAACCGTTTCGCGGGGGAAGGCAGCTTCGAAAAGAACACGGAGAAGCCAGCCAAAGAGCGATTTGATGTCTCACTCAAGGAAGAAGTGTTCCCGTTGATGACCGGTCGGGCTGTCACGATCCAGCGTTATCAGTTGCCCGCCAACTGGAACTCCATGGCACGCGTGATCGCAATCGAGGTCAAAGACGCCAAGGAGGCTGACAAGCTGCTCGAGAAAGTCAAAGCCAAAGCACCGCCAGCACGAATGAAGCCCGAGGTGCTCCGCGGCAAAACGGTGTACTTCTCCGAACAGCGTCAATTTGAACAACCCGGTGTCCGCGTGCCAGAAAACAGCGTGATGTTGCTGGACAACTGGTTGCTGTTCAGCGACAGCCGCGAAGTGCTGCTGCAAGTGCTGCGTGCCGAGGCCGGTGAAATTGATCGCCTGGCCGACGATGAGGACTACGTGCTGTTGACCAGTGAACTGGGAGCCAAACTCGAAGGCGAAACGCCGTTCCTGTTCCAGTTCAATCGCGATGCCGAGTCGTACCGCATCTTGTACGAAATGGCCAACTCAGAAGAGACCGCTCAGTCGGTCGAGAAGCGTGGCGGCGAAAACCCCATCGCGGGCCGCGTGGCCGAGCTGATGCGGCGCAATGATTGGCCGGAGTGGGAAGACCTGGAAAAGTACTTCAGCGTCAGCGGCATCTTCGGTTACGACGAACCAGGCGGCATCCACATCGGCTCGCTGAACCTTCGCCCGATCGAGTGAGTCGCTGTTCATCTCAAACGGTTCGTTCTCATATCAGCGGAATGGTCTGAGAACGGCCGTTGATGGGAACGACGACGCTCAGCGCACCAGAGTAGAGCAGTTGTCCTCCACTGTTCCGTCGGGCCACCCTCAATGGCCAAGCCCCCTCGCAACCAATGCATGAATGTTTAAATGTTTGCTTCTCCCTCCATCCCGGTAGGGATGAAGGATAGTAGCCGGGGGTAGCTGCGCGGGACATTCGAAAAATGAATGGTGGCTGCCGTCTGGGTTTCGCCCCGGATGGGGCCGTCTTGCTTAGCTCGGGGCGGAAGCCCCGAGAGACCGATGCCGGAAAACAAACGGTCGCCCCGGATGGGGCCGTCGTGCGAGTTGGGGCCGTCCCTCGCTCACGCGTCGGGTTGTGATGGGTGGTCTTGGCCGGCTCTGAGGGGCAAGAGTGCCCATCCTACGAGCGTCGAAACGTCGTTGAGAACTGAGTCGACAATCCGTCACCATTGACGCTCTGATTGCGGATGCCAAGTAGATTCCTGGATTGCACCACCGGGATGACAACTTGCGCAACCAAAGTGCTCCACAGTCCGGGCACCCGAGTAGAACAGTTGTCCTCAACTGTTCCGTCGGGCCACCCTCAACGGCCAAGCCCCCTCGCAACCAAATCCGCTCGCAAGCATTCGATCTGCAACCCTCGCACACCCACTCCAATCAAAGATCCAGCTCGTCCAGTTGATCCACCAATGCATCCAAGTCCGTGGCTTGATTGGGAGTCAATGGCGGCGGCGAGACGACGGCCGCCGATGGCTTGGCCGGGGACGGTGTCATGTTCTGGATGGGGGCGACTTTGGACTGGGCTTTCGGAGCCGCCGGCGCACTCGCTCGCATGGGCTTCGCCGATCCGCCCGCCCCGATCTGAAACGTCGGCGTCTGCCGGGTCGCCAGCAAGGCTTGCAAGTCCGCCAAGATCGTCTGCGAGGCTCCCTCGCGACGCATGTCAAAGTGGTACAGCTTCGCGATCGGTTCGGCGTCTTGAACCGGTGCGGCTTCCACATCGCGACGATGGGGCACGCGAGCGACTCGTTTGCCCAACAATCCGAGTGGTTTGGAAACTTGTTCGGCATCCGTCCAAGCCACACAGGCAACGTCGCCCGCGACGGATTCCACCGCCAACCGTTCGGTACCCGATTCGTTGGGGCCAGGAATCCGATCCAGCAACACCAGGTCCAAACCAGGCCGACCGAGCAATTGCCCCACGGCATCGTCGCAGGCCGGGTCGAAATGGCGATGCTCGCCGGTGGGACGCAGCACGATCACGTTCAAACGAACAGCCATGAAGGATCAACTCAGTGGTCGGGGCAGTTTTCGGGAAGGGCGTCGAGACGATTGCTGGAACATCCTGACTCAGACTTCTCCGCTGGCAATCCCACGACATCATAAAGTCGGGACCACAATTCGCGAACGTCGGTGACATCGTCAAGCATCTCGGGCAAGCCACCCTCGCTGGCACGCTTCAATTTTTCGCGAGCTTCTGGGTGGTCTCGCAACAATTCGTGCAGCAGGTCTTCGATCAGCTTGGCGGTCACTCTGGTTCGGTGCAACACGTGAAAACCACGCAGGTCTCGGTGGGCCGTGACCAAACAAGCATGTCCCGCACGCCGGGCTCGACGACGAAGATGGAAACGTCCCCAGGGCGACAATTGTTCCGCCCCGTCGACGACCAGCACCCCGCCGGGCGAAACCGTCGCCTGCACCTCGCCCACCGCACGATCATTCGCCAACACGCTGGAAACGCCTCGAAGCGGCGGACGATCTGGATCACCGGTCAACTGGATCCATTTCCCGCCGGGAAATTCGGCCTGCAGGGATTCCGCGATCCCATGCAGCAAGGTTGATTTGCCGGACCCGTGGTTCCCAACAATCAAGCCGAGTCGATGTTGCCTCAGACCCGATAGGATCGAAGCAATCGGCTGGTCCGAGTCGTTCCCGTTTGGATCAAAGTGATACGGGATCGCACCCGGTCGCGTGTGGCGACTGGCAAACGGATTGGTGCGTGGAGACGGCGGGTGAAAATCATGGGACATCATGCACATGATAGCGATGGCATCGTGTGCAGTGATCCCCCGCGGCGGACTTGGTGTGGCAACTGGCGCAGTTGGCTTTGGTCATCGGCAGAAACTCCGGCGACAATTCCACCGGCGATTCGCCTTCCATGTGCACCGCATTGGCCGGGTTGGTCGTTCCCAATTGGTGACAGTGCCGGCAGTCCTGCAGTCCCTGGATGTTTAAGTGCGGCGTGTGGGAGAAATGGGTCAGCCGATCCCCGTTGGTCTTCGCTTGGAAAGCTCGCCACCGCATGGATGCCAGGGTCGGTTCCGATCCGGGATTCGCGTTGACTTGATGGCACGCCGCACAGGCTTGGACGGCGGGCTGCGCCAACATGGTTTCTCTGAGCGGATCGTCGGCTGGCAGACGCTGAATGATTTCAATCATCGATCGCAACACGGCGTCGGAGTGCCCTTTGCCGCGATATCGAATCGACATCGTCAGGTCGTCGCGGTACCAACCGCCGAATGATTGTGTCTTCGCCGCATCGTATCGAGCGGCCAGTTCTGCCGCCCAATCGATCTTGGTGGGCAACGTTGAGCTCTCCTCGGACGCTCCCCATGCGGTCAGTGGATCGTCCGCCAGCAACGGATCAACAGTCAGCAACGGGTCATTGGCGAGCAAAGGATCCAGTTCGGCCGGATCTCGGTCCAGTTCGTTGTCCAACAATCCAAAGCCTGAGTCGGCAACCGGTTCTGCCTCGGGCGAAGTGGCGGGCATCGGTGGAACGCCTCTAAACCAAACTCCCATTGCGTCTCGGATGAGTTGGGGCGGGAAGGATTCGACCAGCGGTTGAGCGATCTGCTCCTCCACGCCCGCGTCACGCAATCGCTGCATCAACGCGTCTTGGCCGGAGGTGGCCAGGTCTTGAGATAGCTGGGTGATGGCCTTGGCGAGCGACACGGCTTCGACTTGAACGATGGGCGAGTCCCAGTTGGCCGCTTCCACTCGTTGGAATCGACGGAGTGCCGATTCGCTGGTTTCGGTTCGCAACATCAACGCCATCCAACCGTCGACGGTGCCATCCGCGAATCCCGTCGCCAGTTCAGGCCATTCGGCGACTTGTGCGGCGATGTCCTCCGGCAGCGTTGGCAACTGCAATAGCGACGGGCCTTCGGCGATCTGCACTCGCAAGGACGAATCATGGCACTGGGCACAAGCGATCTCGTAAGGCAACGTGGTCATCACCGGATCGGTGGAGTCCAAGTCAAAACTCGAGAAACTTGGGCCGATGTGACATGCCTTGCAATCAAACGTTGCGAAGCGGTTGCTCGTTGCCGGGTCGCCGGAGTTCTTCTCTGCTTCGCTGTTTTTTTTCTCTGCTCCGCTGTGTTGTTTCTCTGCTTCGCTGGGAAAGTGAATTTTTGCGTGCCGCCCGTGATCGAAGTGAATGTTCGATGTTGGTTGGTATGGCCACTGCCCAAATTCAGGGTGCGATTCAGCGAAGGAACCAAATTGGTTGACGTGGCAGGTTTGGCAACGCGAATCCGTGATCGCAGCCAAGTCGGCGTCCGCTCCGTGGTGCTCTTGGTGGCAAATGCTGCACGCCAAGTTGTTTTGAAACGCTGACGTTCGGCTCACCGTTTGGAGGGACAGATTGTTCTGGGAAGCTTCTGCCTCCCGCAAGCTGGCTTCCAAATCGAATGTCTTGCCGTCTCGTTTTTCGAGCGCTGCCAAAGTCAGCTCATCACGAATCTCAGGTGACAAGTTGTGTGCCCAGCGAGCGGACTGACGCGGCATCTGTTGTTCGTGGCAATTCAGGCACAAATCGGTCATCGGCACCGTTGGCAGGTCGGCGTGTTGGCCGCCCCTGATCCAGCTTGCCAGGCTGAAGAGTCCCTTGTCTGTGTTTGGGGCCGAGCCCGACGCTTCGCTGGCCGTTGCCAGCCAACGATTGCTGGTTGCGTTTTGGTGGCACGCCGCACATCGGTCCTGAGCCAATTCACCGGACAGGATTTGCGAGTGAGCGGTGGTCAGGTTGCCGGGCTGGATCACCTTGGGCGTCATCCGAGTCGCAAACAGGATCACCATCGCAACCGCCAGCAACGCCAACATCACAGCGGTGAACTGACGACGGCGACCAGCCCAGGTCCGCCGGGGATGGCAGGCTTCCTGTTCCGGATCGTTGCTGTTGGCGAAAGGGCACTCGCCCGTCAGGCTCGGGCCTTGCAGGCATCGATCGCATCCCGGTGAACGACCGCAGGAGTACGGGTGCCCGGGACGCTCGATCCGTGGTGGTGTCGGCAGTTGAAAGTCGTCGCGTCTCATGATTCCACAAACTGCAGGGCATGAATGGTGTGCATGATGGCGAGCGCCACCAATCCCAACGACATCACGGCGTGAACCGCCACCCAGGCTCGCAGTCGCCACTGAAGAGCATGTTGTGTGTCCAGTTCATCGCGGCGACGAACCAAACCTGCCAGCTCATCGGCGACTTCTTTGCCATCGTCTTCCAGGTAACGGTGCAGTTCTTTCAGCCCGATCACCAAACGGCGACGACGAAACGAGTGTGCGAACAACCGGTGGGACCATGAAAGCGGCGATTCCAAGTACCGACGCAAGTATTGGTCGTCGAACTCACCCAGCACTCGCTGTGAATCCACACTGGTCAAACTGTCCAGACGCTGCGTCGCGCGTGCCGCCAATTGTTCTCGGTGCCAATCGATTTGATCGTAGCGTGGTTGGCTGCCCATGGCCGTCAATCGAGCCGGCAACCGACGGCTGGCGAGGATGCCATAGAATCCTGACAGGCTGACGCCGATGAACAGCGCGCTCAACGTTCCTTCCAGCCAACCATCCGCGACCAACCGACCCGTCGCGATCGCAGGCACGTGCATCACGAACACGCCGCACGCAAACAGTCCTGTGAAGATGTGGACTTGAGTCCAGGTGCTCATCGTGCCCAGCGGCAGAATCGGGATCCGTCTCCGGATCCCAATCGCAAACAAAATCAAAATGGAACTGAGCAGCGTCCAGCCCGTCATCACACTGCTGCGATGAAGCGCCGCGTGCAGCGATTGCGAGATCCAAGCGGTCACCCCAATCGCGATCGCAACCATCATCAAGCTCGCGACGCGGCGACGACGAAACGACCAAGCCCGGCCGGAGCCAAACACTCGACTTCGGAATTGGGAGACCAGATCGGTTCGGAATTGTTGCCAGCGTCGCGAGGACGTGGAACGCCGGCGTTCAGCCACGCTCATGTTCGTCTCCTCAACCAATCTTCTAGGGGCGGTGACTCGCTCAAGTCAATTCGCACGATCGCGTCGTGTGGACAAGCCGCTGCGCAAGCGGGACCCGTCGGCAAGCCACTGCACATGTCGCACTTGGTCGCTTTGGTGATCGGTCGGTTGCTGGCTTCGTCGGTGTAGGGCCGACCCTGCGGATCGTTCACCGCCGCCATTTCAATGTTGCCGTACGGGCAGCCTTTGGCACACGTGCCGCAACCAATGCAAATCGATTCGGAAACGCGAACGTGACCGGTGGATTCCTCGCGGTGCAAAGCGCCTGTGGGGCAACCGATCATGCAAACGGGATCGGTGCAGTGCATGCAGGCTTGGACAAACTGCAGGCGATCGTGATTGACGCCGACGCGCGCAAATCGTGGGTTCCCGTCGTGAACACTCGCACAGGCTTTGACGCAATCATCGCAACGGGTGCAGCGATGCAAGTCAATGATCATCGCTTCGCGACCGTTGTTGAAACGGTTTTGAACGATGAATTCCAGCAACCCAGTGGGCTCGAACGAGGTCCCGGTGGGACTGGGCAGATCCTGCCAAGTTTCTTCGCGGTTGTGATTCACAGACGTCGAAACGATCGGGAGTTCGACCTTGGGACGCTCTTCGCTGCGGCGTTCGCGAGCTTCTTCCGTCGCGGGCATTCGCAGCAACGCTTTCGCAGCCAGCGCGGGCAGTTCGCTGCGGCGAACGTGCGGCAGGATGTCGGTTGCAAAGCATTCGACCGGAATGTGCAACGTGTCCAGGAACCCAACCGCGCGAAGCGAATGTTGCAGCGGCAAGTTGATGGGACCGTCTTCGTTGGTCACTCCCAGAGCGATTTCTTCCAGCCCGAACAGGTGACCTTTGCCGAGGTAAGCGGTCGTTCGTTGAGCCGCGCCGTAGCTCTGGCAGACTCGACCAAAGCCGCTGCGAACAAGGATCAAATCGGTGACTTGGTGCCCTTCGGTCGCCACCACCGGTTCGCTTTCAATCTGTTCGGCCGGCGATAGCTTGCGAGTCTTCTTGTAGTCCGCGTTCCATTCCAATCGACCAAAGGAGCGCTGGACCGTCGCCGCAACGACACGCTGCAAATTCTGCTCCGGCAAGAACCGCAGCAACGGGATCTCACGCAAGTGCAACGGCAACCAATTTTCGCGGTAGTGATCGTCCATTCGCTGCGAGAACGCGGGATCGCGACGGAGCATCTTCAGACCCTGCAGCCGAATCTCCAGCAACGTGCTGTTGCCCTGCGAGACCACGGTGGCGGATCGAGGGGCCCGGTACATCGCCGCGACTTCGCCGAACAATTCGCCAGCACCCAGCCGCACACTCTGACCGGCTTGGACCAACCCATCAAAGTCTTGCAATTGCAGGACGGGCGGACGGTCTTCCGCGTGATGCGAAGAGGAGTGCAGCTCAACGTTCGGGACCACTTCATCCGGACGCCGAGCTTCCCGGACGCCAGATGGACGCAGCAATTGCCAAACGGCTTTGGGCCACGACACCTTTTCGGTTTCACGCCGACCAAGCGATTCCGGTGGCAACTCGCGAGTCAAAAGCTCCGCGTGTCCATCAACCACCAGGAAGGCACTGTTGGCGTAGTCGCCCTCCCGAGCGATCACCTCACCGTGAGCAAAACGATGCAGCCGGCAATCGTTGCGAAGGATCCCATCGAGCGGAATCGTCTTGGGGAACGCGGCTGGATCCAGGCTGGAAAAAGGGGACTGTTCGCGCAGCCATCCCACATCCGCATCGGTCATGTGCGGGTCCATCGGTTCGTCCCATCGTCGGGGACGACGCACGGCAACGGAATCGTCGGTGATCATGTCTGCGTCGATAGCCACCGCCGGGATTCAAAGTCAAGCCACAACCTGACCGAGACAAGTTTCACACGTCCGTTGAAAGCGGTAGGGCGCGAGCCCTCCGATAAAAACTCAGGACCGCTTCTGCCGCAGATGATCCAGTCGATGCCGAACGTGCCGCATGGTCCGCAGGGCATCCAGTCCCGCCAGCAACAGAATGGTCATCAAAACCAACATCACCGAGATCCAACAGCTCAACCAGACGACATGGTTTTTGGGTGACGCCAGTGTCGCGACCAGCACCAGGATGCCGCAGACCAGGAATAGGAAGTTCACCCGGCGGCGAGAGCGACGTCGACGCTGCAAGTAGATCTGGTCGATTTCATCGTCGAACCGTTCCCGCGACCAACCCAGCTGCTCGGACCGCTGCAACCAAACAGCGAAAAAGATCAGCGTGCTGGCCAGGACCAAACCACCGGCAAACATGAGGGAGCCTTTGAAAGAGAAGCGAGCCAAGCGGTGAGTCCCACCCATTGGATCCATTCATCCTATCACGTTGGTGGAAAGCTCCTAGCTCCTAGCTCCTAGCTCCTAGCTCCTAGCTCCTAGCTCCTAGCTCCTAGCTCCTAGCTCCTAGCTCCTAGCTCCTAGCTCCTA